>DASXMF010000083.1:0-26701 GCA_036495845.1 Rhizomicrobium sp. | reverse complement strand
CTTGCGAACGCGAGGTACCCCACGCCGGCCACCAGCAGAAGCGCCACACTTGCATTCGCCGAATCGAAAAGCTCCCGTCCGTTCGCGAATTGAAGCCAGCTTGCGGCCTGGACCGCGGCAATCGCCGTCAGCGCGAATGCGCCCGCCCATGCTAGGCGCGCCAGCGCGAACAGCAGCGTGAGGGCCGCGCCGGCGGGCGCCAGGAACAGGAGTTGGCCGAAGAGAAACCCAGGAAGATGCGGCGCGCTCGCGGAATTCCGAATCCCCCGCCAGGCGTGGATTTCCCATTCAGCCAGCCGCAAGGCGAGGTGTGCGGGATCGGCGGCGATGAAAGCGATTGCCACCGCCAGAAAGGCCAGCGGCGTTGCCCAATCGGTGAACGGTCTCGATCGAAGGTCCATCACGGAGGCGCTGGGCGAATCATCCTGTCCCCATCGCGCCACCCTATCGCGCCGAGGCACGGAATTGGAAATGTGCAGGAGATCATTGCGCAAGACGCGCGACGACAAAGAGTGCGGCCGCCCCCAACAACGTCATCATCGTCGTCAGGAATTTGGGGTGGGCATGAAAGCTTTCGGGCAACAAATCGCTGGCACCGATATAGAGGAAGAAGCCCGCGAAGAGGCCCAGGAGCGACGAGACGGCGCTCGCCGGCAGCGAGACCGCGAGGCTCGCCGCAGCCCCGAGCACGGGCGCAACCGCATCCGTAAGCAGCCAGCGGAACGCCTGCTTGCCGTTGCCGCCATTCTTCAGCACGAGATTGACGGTATTCATACCATCCGAACAATCATGGGCGAGCACCGCTGCCGCTACAACGATGCCGATCGCCGCCGAGGCGCGAAAGGCGACGCCAATCGCGAATCCGTCCATGAAGCTATGCACGGAAAGACTCGCAGCGCCCAACCACTGGCGCTGCACGACCGCGCCGCCGGCTGCTCCTGGGCCCCCATTATGATGGGCGTGCAACAGAATGAGACGGTCGAGAACGGTGTAGCCGAAGAAGCCGAACGCCGCGACCGCAAGAACCGTCTCCGGGCGCAACGCAGGGCTGCCGATTTTGATGGCCTCGGGCAGGAGGTCGAAGAAGGCCAGCGCGATGATTGCGCCCGCGCTGAAGGCGAGAACAAGATGAAGCCGGTCGCGCAAGCGTAGCGCCAGCCCGCCTCCGGCGAGCGTTGCGCCTGCCGTCGCGAGCGCAACAATCAGGATGAGGATCGGATGCACCGGCTTTTCGCCCCTGTTCACAGCGCGTCGGCATGATCAAATTTGCATGACGCTTTCGTCAACTTCCTTGCCGCTGCGATGAGACCGGCCTAGCATCCGTGCGGCCAGATGGTGGGCGAGGAGGCATCGCATGGAGAACATCACCAAGGACCCGGCCTACAATGCCGTCGATCCCGGCGATTTCCCGGCCATGCTCGACATTCATCGTTACGGACAGCGCTCGCCCGTATTCGACCGCATCATCTCAGCAACCCACGATCATTTCTGGGACCCGCTCGACCCCAAATACGTCGATTTCTCCCAAAGCTTCGACGTCGAGAACGAATATCTCGTCAATCCTTCGGCAAACACCGACCTGAAGACGGCCATCGGCGACAGGCTCGATGAGAAACAGAAGATCAAGCTCGTCAACCTCGATGTCTGGTGGTCGTTCTCCTCGATCCTCCATGGCGAGCAGGGCGCACTGTCGCTGTCGGCTTCGCTTTGCCACATCCTGCGCGATCCGGGCGCGCAGGAATATGCGGCCAACCAGACCCGCGAGGAAGCCCGCCACGTTACCGCCTTCAGCCGCTACATCCGGGCACGGTGGGGCAAGCCCGTTTCGGTGGGACCCTCGCTCGGCGGCCTGCTCGAAGAGCTCGTCGCCTCGCCCCTCGTCTGGAAGAAGCTGGTCGGCATGCAGATGCTCGTCGAGGGTCTCGCGATGGGCGCTTTCGCCATGTTCTTCAAGGAATCGCGGGATCCCCTGATGCGGCAGGTCTGCCAACTGGTGATGACCGACGAGGCGTTCCATCACAAATTCGGAAAGATCTGGGCCGAACGCACGATCCCCTACATCTCGCCCGCTGAGCACCAGATGATCGAGGATTGGGCGGCACAGGTCTTCCAGATCCTGCTTTTCAATCTCGGCAGTCCCGACCAGAAGCCGTGGATGTACGAAGCGGTCGGGCTTGATCCCGCCTGGTGTCAGGCCGCGTTCATGGAAGGCCTGACCGACGAACTGATCCGCGAGGAACTCAAGGACGCCGCCAACCTGTTCCGCGTACTCATCAAGACCCTGCTGAAGGCCGGCATCATCACCGACCGTACGCGCGGCATCTACGCCGCGTATGTCGACATGGCCGAACTCTATTCCGAAGGCGACCGCATGGTGGGAGACGACATCGCGGAGGAAGGCATCAAGCAACTCCTCAAGCTGAATGCGGCGAAGAGCGGCCGCGGTCAGCCTTCGCTCGCCGCGGAATAGGACGCGCCCGCCTGCCATGCCGGGACGCGTCGAGGGCAAGATCGCGCTGGTGACCGGTGCAGCCCAGGGACTGGGCGAAGCCGCGGCGCGGATGCTAGTGCGCGAGGGAGCGCAGGTAGCCGTCACCGACATCAACGCCGAGGGTGCCGAGCGCGCGGCGTGCGCGCTCAACGCCATGCGGAAGGACTCCGCGATCGGAATTTCGCACGACGTGACGAGCGAGGATCAATGGCGGCGCGCGCTCGATGAAACCGAACGGCAATTCGGCGGCCTTCACGTCCTCGTCAACAATGCCGGCATCGGTCTCACCAAGGATTTCGAGACGGTCACCCTCGAGGAATGGCGTCGCGTGCACGCGATCGATCTCGACGGTGTGTTCCTCGGATGCAAGCTCGCGATTCCGCTGATGGCGCGGAGCGTCAAGGCCACGGGGCTCGGCGGCTCCATCGTCAATATCTCGTCGATTTCGGGAATCATCGCGGGCCACAACATGGCGGCGTACAATTCGGCGAAAGCGGCGGTGAGGCACCTCTCGAAATCGGTGGCGCTACACTGCGCGAAACGCGGCTACGGCATCCGTTCGAATTCCGTGCATCCGGTGTTCATCGCCACGCCCATTCTCGACGGACTGGTCGAGCGCCTGGGCCGGGAAGAAGCCTATGCCAAGCTCGGCCGTCAGGTGCCGCTCGGCCATATCGGCAAGCCCGACGACATCGCCCATGCGGTGCTGTATCTCGCATCCGACGAATCGAAATTCGTCACCGGCGCCGAATTGAAAGTCGATGGTGGAATTTCCGCGATGTGAGTCGCGGCCAGGGCCGCCTTCGCGCCTCACGGGCTTCGGCGCGGCAGCCTTCGTTCGCTTCGTCTTCATAATCGGAGCCGGCTCGCCGAGCCGTAGCTCGCGAACCGAGCGAAGGCTGGTGGAGCTGAGCGGGATCGAACCGCTGACCTCCTCATTGCGAACGAGGCGCTCTCCCAACTGAGCTACAGCCCCAAGGCTGCACCGGTCTGGCCGGCGCGGGGCGGGTATCTATGGTTCCGCGTCCGCGACTGTCAAGGTTCGGTTCCGGAAGGTCGCGGGGTGCAGTCGCCGGGTTGTGAAGCGGTTCAATTGCGGTGCCTTGCGCCTCGCCTTGCGGCCCTGCAAGACCCTCCTCTACAAAGGCCCGTCACGTCGATTCGGCCGTTGCCCAAAAGGCGCTTCGCCTCATGCTCGCTCCTCTCGTCGTTACTCTGCTCTGGCTCTTCAACACCCTCGTCGAGATATACATCATTGTCATAATCGCGGCGGTCGTCGTGAGCTGGCTTGTCGCCTTCGGCGTGCTCAACGTCCACAATGAACTCGCGCGCTCCGTCATTCGCGCGCTCGATGCGCTCACCGAGCCCGTGTTCAGGCTGGTCCGGAAAATCATTCCGCCGCTGGGCGGCCTCGATCTCTCTCCTCTGATCATCATCATTGCGTTGCAGGCGTTGAAAATGCTGGTGAACGACTACGCCTACATGGCGGTGTAGCCTCTTGCACGCGACGAGAAGGAAATCGGCGAGGGGCATACGCTTCGTGTCGTCCCAGCGGCTGAAAGTATTCAGAGAAGCAGCATGAGCGCGCGGATCATCGACGGCAAGGCGTTCGCCGCGGGCTTGCGGGCACGCATCGCCGCGGAGTCGATGCGGC
Organism: Rhizomicrobium sp.; assembly: GCA_036495845.1. Taxonomy (GTDB): domain Bacteria; phylum Pseudomonadota; class Alphaproteobacteria; order Micropepsales; family Micropepsaceae; genus Rhizomicrobium. Next base: position 22,556 of record DASXMF010000083.1, on the reverse strand, counting down.
TCAAGAACCGGCATGGAATCGTTCCGGGCCTCGCCGTCGTGCTGGTGGGAGACGATCCCGCAAGCCACGTCTATGTGCGGAGCAAAGGCAACGACGCGCGCGAATGCGGCTTTCATGCACTGGAGTTCCGCCTGCCCAACACCGCGAGCGAAGCCGAGGTGCTCGACCGTGTGCGCGCGCTCAACGCCGACAAATCCGTACACGGAATACTGGTCCAGTTTCCCGTTCCGCCGCAGATCCGTCAGGAGGCGATCCTCGATGCGATCGATCCCGCGAAGGACGTGGATGGGCTCACGCCGACCTCGGCCGGCCTTCTCGTCGGCGGGCGCGCCCAACTCGTATCCTGCACGCCGCTGGGCGTCATGATGCTGATCGGGGACACACTCGGCGACATCGCTGGCGCGGATGCGCTGGTGATCGGCCGCTCGATTCTCGTGGGCAAGCCCATGGCACAGCTTCTGCTGGCCGCGAACGCTACCGTGACCATGGCGCATTCGCGTACGCACGATCTTTCCGCGCGCGCGGCCCGCGCGGATATTCTCGTGGCGGCGCTCGGCAAGGCGCATTTCGTCAAGGGCGACTGGATCAAGCCGGGCGCATGCGTGATCGATGTCGGCACCACCAGGCTCGATTTGGGCGGTGGACGAACGAAACTCGCGGGCGATGTGGATTTCGAGGCGGCGCGCGAACGCGCCGGCGCCATCACGCCCGTGCCTGGAGGCGTTGGCCCCATGACGCGCGCCTGCCTGATGCGCAATACGCTCGTTGCTGCTTCATTGCAGTCCGGTCTGCCCGCGCCGTCAGTCTGAGCGCCGCCTTCACACCCCTCACCCGAGCAGAAATCGTCGCCGGAACCTGCAACCCTCTCTCTGTGCGAGAGTGGTTCGGTATATTGTCCCCGCAACCTTGCCTTCACGGGTGAGGAGTAAAGAACGCACAAATTACGGTTGTCCTGCCTGCAAATGCGACTCCAGGTCCTTCGCCAACGCGGCGGCGCCATCCTGCCCGTCCGCCAATCCCGCAAATTGTCCATCGGGTGAAAGAAGATAAAGCGCGCTCGCGTGATCGATGGAATAGGAACCGCCCGAAAGCGGATGTTTCGCATAATAGACGCGATAGGAGTGGGCGACCGAGGCGATCTTGCCGGGTGAACCGGTCAGACCCACGAATTCCGGTCCGAAGGCTGCGAGATATTTCCGCAGCGTGGCCGGGTGATCCCGCTCGGGATCGAGCGTGATGAAGAGGGGAACGAAGCGCCGCGCTTTCGGCCCAAGCCGATGCAGCGCGTCGGCGATTTCCGAGAGCGTGGTGGGGCAGACATCGGGACAATAGGTGTAGCCGAAATAAACAATCGCCCAATGTCCGCGAAAATCGCGATCGCTCCGCGGGCGTCCGTTCTGATCGGTGAGCGTGAAACTTCCGCCGATTTCCGCCTGCCCCCCGACAACCGGACCGGATGCGCCGTCCGGACAGGCAATCCGCCACCAAAGCGCGGCCGCGCCCAGCGCCAGCGCGAGAGAAAGCACGATAAAAATGGCCGGCAGACGATTCATCGGAGGTTCGACCGCGACGAGCGAGTCGGGGATTGATAGGGTTCGTGCCCTCGCTGGCAAGAGCGGCGATGCCGCGCCCCGGATTGACGCATGACCGCAACCCATGCCGACCGCAATAGAGCATCGGGTCCTCGCAGCCGTCTCTGGCTGTGGCCGTTCGATGGTCCCATTCTCGGCGGACGAGCCCAGTCGACGCGCGGGCGGGTACGCCTGCGCACGCTCAGCAATCTTCGCTGGCTTGCCGTCGGCGGGCAATCGGCAGCTTTGTTCGTCGTCCGCTTCGGCCTCGACTATCGGCTTCCCCTGGTGCCTTGCGTCGCCGCCATCGCCGCGAGCGCGGCATTGAACGTGCTGCTGGCGGTTCGTTTTCCGGCAACGCACCGGCTGTCCAATCGCGAAGCGACCCTGCTTCTCGGCTTCGATGTATTGCAGCTCGGTGCGCTGCTCTACCTGACCGGCGGTATCGAAAATCCGTTCTCGCTGATGTTCCTCGCACCCGTCGTCATCGCCGCGGCGACGCTCAACCTCGGCAACACGCTGATGTTGGCAGTCATGGCGCTTCTATCGATCTCGGTCATCGCCATCGTGCATTTTCCACTTCCGTGGTCGCCACACGCGCATCTCGAATTGCCAGCGCTCTATCAGGGCGGGATCTGGGCATCGCTCGTGATCGGCGTCGGCTTCACGTCGATCTACGCCTGGCTGATCGCGAGCGAAGCGGCGCGCATGCAGGCGGGTCTGGCGGCCACCCAACTCGCGCTTGCGCGCGAACACAGGCTGGGATCGCTTGGCGCGCTGGCCACGGCCGCCGCTCACCAGCTCGGGACACCTTTGGGCACGATTGCGGTTGTTGCGCGCGAACTGGAACGCGCGCTGCCGCCTCAATCGTCGGAAGCGGAGGATGCGCGTCTTCTGAGAGCAGAAGCGGAGAGGTGCCGCGGTATTCTCACCCAGCTGGCAAGGCCCGAAGAAAGCGTGCTCGCCGCGGCCGAATGTCTGCCGCTCGGTGCGCTCCTCAACGAGATCGCGGCAGAGCACAGAGGAGGCGAAGTCGAAATTGGCGTCCATCTCCCCCCGGCGGCGGCGGCCGCGGAACCCAAGGTCTGGCGCATTCCCGAGCTCTTGCACGGTCTCGGCAATCTCGTAGCCAATGCTGCGGATTTCGCCCGGACGGCCGTATCGATCCATGCGGAATGGTCGATGGCGGAATTGCAGATTTCGGTGGAGGATGACGGGGCCGGCTTCGATCTCGAGATTCTCGAACGCATCGGCGAGCCCTTCGTCACTTCGAGGCCAGGAAGCTACGCATTGGGCAACACCGAACTCGGTCCGAGCGACTCCTTTGCCGGCCAGCACGGAATGGGCCTCGGTTTCTTCATCGCCAAGACGCTGATCGAACAGACGGGTGGCACCGTCAGGGCTTATAACCGCGAGGAGGGCGGAGCTCGTATCGCGTTGCGGTGGCCCCGCGGCGCCATCGACGGTCCATCGCCGCCGGGCCGCATCGAGACGTTTTGACCGGAGGGGTCGGGCTCCTATATTGCCCATCCGCGGGCGCCCTACCGGCCACGCGAAGAGACCGCCATGAACCAGACACCCCTATCCGACGAGCGAACGCTTTTGATCGTCGAGGACGATCGCCCGTTTCGCGAGCGCCTGGCTCGCGCCATGGAGGCCCGCGGCTTTAGCGTGGCCATCGCGGAGAATGTCGCCCAGGGCATCTCGCAGGCCCGCGAAACGCCGCCTGCCTATGCCGTCGTCGACCTCAAGCTCCAGGACGGCAGCGGCCTCGACGTCGTGGAAACCCTGCACACGGTGAAACCCGAAGCCCGGGTTGTCGTCCTTACCGGCTTCGGCAATATCGCCACCGCCGTAGCCGCGGTGAAATACGGCGCCATCGATTACATCCCCAAGCCCGCCGATGCCGACGACATTCTGTCCGCGCTGCTTGCCGCTCCCGGTCACAAGCCGCAGCCACCGGAGAATCCCATGTCGGCCGACCGCGTGCGTTGGGAACACATTCAGCGCGTCTACGAATTGTGCGGCCACAATGTTTCCGAGACGGCACGTCGCCTCAACATGCATCGGCGCACACTGCAACGCATCCTCGCCAAGCGCAGCCCGCGATAGGCGGTGCTTGGCTGCCCCCTCCGCCCCTCTCGCCGCGCTGCGCGCGGCGCAGCGGGTCGGGGCACCTCCCCCGCGAGCGGGGGGAGGAAAATCATTTGCGCATCGTCTTTCCTCCCCAGCGCTTGCGTGGGGGAGGTGCCGAGCCCGGCTCGCAGCCGGGCGAGGCGGAGGGGGCCGATTTGATCTCAATCCTGATTACGACTTCGCCGCGTCGAACTGCCTGACCAGTTTCTTCGGCGCGATGACACGCCAGCGGCGCTCGAGCATTCCGCGCAACGTCGCCGCGTCGATCTCCGTCCTGTGCGCGAGCACCGCGGGATAACTGCGATAATGGTCCGTGATGTGGAAGAGCGCGGGATCGCTCTCGAGCAGCATGTCGCGCTCGTCGATCGAGCCGACAATGAGCACGAGCGAATCGTCTTCGTCACGCAGACGCGTGAAGAATTTGCCGGCAATCAGAAATGACGGTTTGCCGTACGAGGTTCCTTCACTCGCCGCCGGAAACCCGAGCGCGATCTCGCGCAATTGCGCCTGCGTGATGCCCCTGCGGCGGACGGGCCTCCTGGTTCGGGCCTTCATTCGGCAATCGCTCCCAGGACCCTGCGCGGCTCGCTCGCAAGTTCGAGCGCCAGCGCGAGACGTTCGGCGGCCACACGGGCAAACCTCAAGGTGACGGCTTTGCGCCGGCTCGGATGCAGCGCCGACGCGGACGCGGGCCGCACGATCGCTCCGCCATACCGGTCGGCCACGATCAGCCCCGTTTGCGGCGGCACCAGTTCGTCGGGAAAATCAGGCGGAATGGCGAAATAGAACAGCTCGCAGAATTCCAGATAGTCCGGCCATTTCATGTCGCCCTTCAGATCGGCAGTGGCAACTTTGATTTCGACTCCCGCGACAGTTCCGTCGGCGCCCAGCGCCGCCACGTCGAGCCTGCGGCCATTGGCAAGCGAAAATTCCAGGACCGGGCTGAACCCCTCCCGCATCAAAACGCGGCTGACTCCCCGCGCAACATCGGCCGCCGTGATCATACGGCCGATCAAAGCACAAAGAGGGAACGAAATTCAAATCGGGGCATGGTGCGGCTCGGCGCAGTTCGTTCGAATTCGATCGCGTGATGCCCCTTCCGTCTCGCATATAAGCGCGGGGGGAGGTGCCCCAAAGGGGCGAAGGGGGCAATTCTCTCGCGCCTACTCCGCCGCGAGCAGCGAGTTTCTTGTCTCCGCGCGGAAATTGACCGTCTTGAGGAATTTGATTCCTTCCTCGGCGATGTCGTCGCCGATCATGCGGTCGCCTTCGCGCTTCAGCTCTTCCATATCGACATAGACGGCATAGAAGGCGCGCGTGCGCTCGGTGATGATGCCGGCATTGAGCAGGGTTTTGATCAGTACGCGGAAGATGTTGGCGGATTGCTTCATCTGCTCCCGGCGCTGGTCGTCGCCGAAGGCTTCCTGGATGGCCGCCATCGCTTCCTGCCAGTCGATCCCGACGGAGGCATAGACCGGCTTTTGTTGCTCGGGATTGACCAGATTGAACAGCAGCGTCTGGAAACACTGCGCCGCCCAATCCTCGACCAGGTTGTGCTCTTCGGCGCTGAGCTTGGGGATGGTGCGATCGGCCCAGATTTTTCCGAATTTGTGATGAAAGGCCTCGTCGGTCATCACGAGCTGGCACAGCCGCACCAGCAGCGGGTCGCTCGACTTCTGATAAAGCGTTGCGAAGGCGCCCATCGCGAGCCCCTCGACGAGCATCTGCATGCCGACGATCTTTTTGTAGACCTCCGGCGCCAGAACGAGTTCCGTCAGCAGATTCTCAAGCGTCGGACCGCAGCGCAGCGGCGTCCCCCAGCGCGCCTTGATGTACGCGCTAAATCCCGTCACGTGACGTGCTTCTTCGCGCGTCTGGTTGGCGGCGTATTCCTGGGCGCCTGGATCCCTCAGGATGTGGCAGAGCGAAGCGGAGAGGGCGAGCGCACCCTGCTCGCCGTGGAGAATCGACGACAGGGACCAGCGCGCCGACTGGTTGGCGAAGCGAACATGGTCCCTGCCCTTCAGCCGCTCACCGACGCGGGTCTGAAAGATGGGAAACATCTCGTCGGGCAGAATCTGCTGACGCTCGACATCGAACGGCTCAGAAAAATCGATGTATTTCGGATTGAGCGGATCCCAGAAATGATCGTGGGTTGCGGAGATGATGCGGTCGAACGCGCTGGAGCGCCGTCCGTAGCGCTCAGGCACCATCATTGCCGGAAAATCGACCGCAGCGACCGCGTCGTAGGCATTGTCCTTGGTGATCTGAACCATGGACCGCTCCCTCACTGACCAGCGACCGCCATTATTTGCGGCCATCACGCAAAGTCAACAAAAATGACGCCTGCGTCATTATTCGTGACGTAGCGTCACGGCGAGGATTTCTGGGCGGTTGCAGCGCGGGCATGCCCGCCCTATTTGAGGCCGGCACGAAAGTCCCCGATGAAATGAACGATCAAAATCGAAAGGAACAGTGGCGTTCGACCACGATACTTTCCGTCCGCAAGGGCGGGGCGGTCGTCATTGCCGGCGACGGACAGGTCACGCTCGGCCAGACGGTCATGAAGGCCAATGCCCGCAAAGTGCGCCGGCTTGGCAAGGGCGAGGTGATTGCCGGATTTGCCGGCGCGACTGCGGACGCCTTTGCGCTGTTCGAGCGCCTCGAGGCCAAGCTCGAGCAGCATCCCGGCAATCTTGCGCGCGCCTGCGTGGAACTCGGCAAGGACTGGCGCACCGACAAATATCTTCGGCGGCTGGAAGCGATGATGGCGGTGGCGGATGCGAAATCGACATTGCTGCTTTCGGGAACCGGAGACGTGGTCGAACCGGAGGATGGGCTTCTGGGAATCGGCTCCGGCGGAACTTACGCGCTCGCTGCCGCGCGCGCCCTTCTCGATTTCGATCTGTCGGCCGATGACATTGCGCGGCGCGCGCTCACGATCGCGGCGCGAATTTGCGTTTACACCAACGACCAGATCGTGATCGAAAGCATCCCGGCTTCATGAATTTCTTCACCCCGCGCGAGATCGTTTCCGAACTGGACCGCTTCATCGTGGGTCAGGCCGAAGCCAAACGGGCCGTGGCCATCGCCCTGCGCAACCGCTGGCGCCGGCAGCAGCTCTCGCCCGAGATGCGCGAGGAAGTGCTGCCGAAAAACATCCTGATGATCGGCCCTACCGGCGTCGGCAAGACCGAAATCTCGCGCCGGCTGGCGAGACTTGCCCAAGCTCCCTTTCTCAAGGTCGAAGCCACCAAATTCACCGAGGTGGGCTATGTCGGACGCGACGTGGAACAGATCGTGCGTGATCTCGTCGAAATCAGCCTCACCCAGGTGCGGGAAAGAAGGCGCCGCGACGTCGAAACCCAGGCTGAAGCCCATGCGGAGGATCGGATCCTCGACGCTCTCGTAGGCACGAACGCAAACGCGGCCACGCGCGAAACCATGAGAAAGCGGCTGCGCGCGGGCGAGATCGACGACAAGGACATCGAGCTGGAAATGCGCGACGGGAGCGGCGCGCCCATGATCGAAATTCCCGGCATGCCGGGAGCCCAGATCGGCATGATCAATCTCGGCGACATGATTGGCAAGGCCTTGGGCGGACGCCCGCGCACGCGGCGCATGAGCGTGGCCGATGCCCATCATCCTCTGACTGAGGAAGAAGCCGACAAGCTTCTCGACAACGACGCGATCGTGCGCGACGCCATCGAGGCGGTCGAGCAGAACGGCATCGTGTTTCTGGACGAGATCGACAAGATCTGCGCACGCAGCGAGTATCGCGCGGGTGGCGACGTCAGCCGCGAAGGCGTGCAGCGCGACCTTCTGCCGTTGATCGAAGGCACGACGGTCGCCACCAAGCATGGCTCGGTCAGGACCGATCACATCCTTTTCATCGCTTCGGGGGCGTTTCACCAGGCCAAACCTTCGGACCTCCTGCCGGAGCTTCAAGGACGCCTGCCGATCCGGGTGGAACTGAAGGCGCTCGGGCGCGATGATTTCCGCCGCATACTCACCGAGCCCGAAGCGAGCCTGATCAAGCAGTACCGGGCGCTGCTCGACACCGAAAGCGTAACGCTGGAATTCACCGATGACGGCATCGACGCGGTGGCTGACATCGCCGCCCACGTCAATGCAAGCGTCGAGAACATCGGCGCAAGGCGGCTGCAGACCGTGCTCGAGCGCGTCCTCGACGAGATCAGCTTCTCGGCGACCGACCGGGCGGGCGAAAAGCTGGTAGTCGACGGCACTTATGTTCGCGACAGGGTCGAGGAGCTGGCCAGGGATCAGGACCTGTCTCGGTTCATTCTTTAGAGCGCTTTCCCCGAAAGGCACGGGAAAGCGCTCTAACCGTCTGTTTTGACGCGGTTCCAGCAAAAGTGCTGCACACATTTGCTGGAACCGCTCTGGCGCTGCCGTTGACGGGGGACGCGTTCCTTGCGAGGAGTCGCCCCTTCCCTGAGGGTCGAAGAATGCCGGCTGCGGATTATCTTTTTACCAGCGAGAGCGTGGCGGAGGGCCATCCCGACAAGGTCTGCGACCGCATTTCCGACGAGATCGTCGACCTGTTCTTTCGCGAGGGCACCAGGAACGGATTCGCCGCCAAGGATGTCCGCGTGGCCTGCGAGGCCATGGCGACGACCAACCGCGTCATCATCGCCGGAGAAACCCGCGGACCCAAAACCATCGCAACGGACATGATCGTCGAGGCCGCACGCCAGGCGATCCGCGACATCGGCTACGAGCAGGACGGCTTCCACTGGCAGAAATGCGCGGTCGAAGTGCTGCTGCACGCGCAGTCGCCGCATATCGCGCAGGGCGTCGACGCTTCCGGAAACAAGGACGAAGGTGCAGGCGATCAGGGCATCATGTTCGGCTATGCCTGCCGCGAAACGCCCGAGCTCATGCCCGCGCCGATTCTCTACAGTCACAAGATTCTGCGCCTGCTGGCAGAGGCGCGAAGATCCGGTCGCGAACCGAAGCTCGGGCCCGATGCGAAAAGCCAGGTGACGCTGCGTTATGCGAATGGCGTGCCGGTCGAAGCGGTCCAGATCGTGATCTCGACCCAGCATGTGGACGAAACAATGTCCTCCCATGATGTCCGCGAAATCGTCGAGCCTTATGCGCGGCGCGCGTTGCCGCCGGAATGGGTTACGGCCGACACGGTGTGGCACGTCAATCCGACGGGAGCATTCGTCATCGGCGGACCGGACGGCGATTGCGGGCTGACCGGACGCAAGATCATCGTCGATACCTATGGCGGCGCGGCACCTCACGGCGGCGGCGCATTCTCGGGCAAAGATCCGACCAAGGTCGACCGCTCTGCGGCTTATGCAGCGCGCTATCTGGCCAAGAACATCGTTGCCGCTCGTCTCGCGGAGCGCTGCACGATTCAAATATCCTACGCTATCGGCGTCTCCGATCCGCTTTCGGTCTATGTGGACCTCCACGGCACGGGACGCGTCGATGAATCCAGACTCCAGAAAGTGTTGCCCGAGCTGATGAGCCTCAAGCCGCGGGCCATCCGTGAAAGGCTCGATCTCAATCGTCCGCTTTATGCGCGCACCGCCGCCTACGGACATTTCGGCCGCGAGCCCGACAGGGACGGGGGCTTCTCGTGGGAGCGCATCGACGAGCTTGCGGCGGAGCTCGGCCGAACCTTCTGAGGTGTCTGACTCCGGACGCGGGGAGCGTCGGCGCGGGCTTCTCTACGGCCGCCGCAAGGGTCCTAAACTCTCCGCGCATCAGGCGAAGCTCGTCGCGAATTTGCTTCCGCAATTGAAGTTGCTGCTTGCGCCGAATCTCGATCCGTCGATGTCTTTCAATTCCCGGATCGACGAGGTTTGGCTCGAAATCGGTTTCGGCTCCGGCGAACATTTGCTTTGGCAAGCCGAACATCACCCACATGTCGGCATCGTCGGCGCCGAAGCCTACGAAGGCGGCATCGCCAGATTGCTGTCGCGATTGGTGGCGGCGCCAGGGGGAAGCCAAACTCTGGCTTCGCGGATACGAATTCACGACGGCGATGCGCGTGACATTCTGGAAGCGCTTCCCGAGGCGTGCCTGGGAAGGGCGTTCATCCTGTTCCCGGATCCCTGGCCGAAGACGCGTCATCACAAGCGCCGATTTGTGCAGACCGAAACGCTGGATGCGCTGGCCCGCGTCTTGCAGGATGGCATGCAGCTTCGCTTTGCAAGCGACGATCCCGGCTATGTCGCGTGGACGCTTGAACGCGTCATGGCGCATGAATTTTTTGTGTGGACCGCGGAACGTGAGCGGGATTGGCATGTGCGTCCCGCCGATTGGCCGCCCACGCGCTATGAGCAAAAGGCTTTGCATGGCGTACCGGTATTCCTGACGTTTCAGCGGCGCCCGCGCCAGGGCTTGCAATGCGAAACAGCCGAGCGTAAATAGCCGCCCATCCCCGACAACAGAATTGCTGTTGTGTGGCAGTCGCAAGACCGCCGCGGGGGACGGGTTTTGCCTGTCGGGCAAAAATTCCGGCGAATAAAGGAAGCGTGCGATTCTAAGCGCCTTGTCGCATCTCGAACCCATCATCGCGCCCGCCGTGGAAGCGGCAGGCTATCGCCTTGTGCGGCTGAGGCTGATGGGCGACAAGCGCAAGACGTTGCAGGTGATGGCGGAACGAGCAGACGGACAAATGAATGTCGAGGATTGCGCGCGGCTGTCGCGGGCGCTCTCGGATTTTCTGGAACACGAGGACGCAATCGAGGGCGAATATGTGCTCGAGGTTTCCTCGCCTGGAATCGACCGGCCACTGACCAGGCTTGTGGATTTCGCGCGCTGGGCCGGGCACGAAGCGAGAATTGAGCTGAAGGCGCCCGGCGCAGACGGACGCAAACGCTTCAAGGGTCTGCTTCTTGGGCTCGACGGCGCCGACATCGTGATCGAAGTCGAAGGCGCACGCCTTTCGTTTCCGCACGCGAACATCGCCGAAGCGAAACTCGTGCTCACAGACAAGCTGATCGAGGAAGATTTGAAGGCGCGCAAGCCGAGCGCGTGAACGGGAGAAAGAGATCATGGCCGCCATTGCTGCAAACAGGACCGAGCTCTTGCAGATCGCAGACGCGGTCGCGCGCGACAAATCCATCGACAAATCCGTCGTGCTGCATGCGATGGAGGAAGCCATGCAGCGCGCAGCGAAGGCGCGCTACGGCAGCGAGAACGAGATCCGCGTCGAGATCGACGGCAAGACCGGCGAGACGCACGTGTCTCGCTACCTGCACGTCGTGGAGCTGGTCGAAAACGACAAGATCGAAATCGCGCTCGAGGATGCGCGCGCGCGAAATCCGGCGGCCCAGGTGGGCGACATCATCGCCGAAACCCTGCCGCCGGTCGATTTCTCGCGCATCGCTGCCCAGGCAGCCAAGCAGGTCATCGTGCAGAAGGTGCGCGATGCCGAGCGCGAGAGGCAATACGAGGAATACAAGGATCGCATCGGCGAAATCATCCATGGCATCGTCAAACGCGTCGAGTTCGGCTCGGTGGTCGTCGATCTCGGCCGCGCCGAAGGCGTGGTACGCCGCGACGAGATGATTCCGCGCGAAAGCTTCCGCACCGGCGACCGCATCCGCGCCTACATCTACGATGTGCGCCGCGAAACGCGAGGACCGCAAATCTTTCTTTCGCGAAGTCACCCCCAGTTCATGGTGCGTCTGTTCGCCCAGGAGGTTCCGGAGATCTACGACGGCATCATCGAGATTCGCGCCGTGGCCCGCGATCCGGGTTCGCGCGCGAAGATCGCGGTGATCTCCAAGGATTCCTCGATTGATCCGGTGGGCGCATGCGTCGGCATGCGCGGCGTGCGCGTGCAGGCGGTTGTGCAGGAGCTGCAAGGCGAACGCATCGACATCATCCCCTGGTCGCCCGAATCCGCAACCTTCATCGTCAATGCCCTGGCGCCCGCCGAGGTGACCAAGGTGGTGCTCGACGAAGACACGCATCGCGTCGAAGTCGTGGTTCCCGACGAACAACTCTCGCTCGCGATCGGCCGGCGCGGTCAAAACGTCCGGCTGGCCTCCCAGCTCACCAGCTGGCAGCTCGACATTTTGACGGAACAGGAAGAGTCGGAACGGCGCCAGAAGGAATTCGCCGAACGCACGCAACTGTTCATGGAAACGCTCGACGTGGACGAAACCGTGGCCCAACTCCTCGCTTCGGAGGGCTTTGCCAGCGTCGAGGACGTGGCCTACGTGCCCGTGAACGATCTGGCAGCCATCGAGGGATTCGACGAGGAGACCGCGGGCGAACTTCAGCAACGTGCGACCGAATATATAGACGCTCGAAACGAGAAACTCGATCAGAGGCGCCGCGAGTTGGGTGTCACCGACGAGGTGGTCGAAGTGGGCGGCCTGAGCCCCGGCATGCTGGTCATCCTCGGCGAGGCCGGGATCAAATCGCTCGAGGATCTGGCCGGCTGCGCCACGGACGACCTGCTCGGCTACTACGAGACGAATAAGGAAAAGGAGCGCGTGCGCGTGCCCGGCGCATTGGAAGGTTTCAACCTCACGCAGGACGACGCCAACGCCATCATCATGGAGGCGCGGGTGAAGGCGGGCTGGATCGAACCGCCGGCACCGGAAGCACCGGACGGCGATGCGCCCGAACAGATGGAGCAGCACGAGGCATGACGGCTCAGCCGGCCCTGAGCGATCCGGAAGCATTGATCGGCAGCCGCGAGCGCCGCTGCATCGTCACGCGCGAAACGCATCACGATGCTTGCCTCATACGTTTCGTGGTGGACCCGCAGGGAGTCGTGGTACCCGACCTGGCCGCAAAATTGCCCGGCCGCGGAATGTGGGTCTCGGCCCGGCGCGAAATCCTTGAACGCGCCATTGTGGGACACCACTTTTCCCGTGCGGCGCACGCGCCCGTCGATGTTCCACCCGATCTTCCTCAAAGAATCGAAAAGCTGCTGGTGGCAAGGATGTCCGGCGATCTTGGCCTGGCGCGGCGTGCAGGCCAGCTAGTGCTCGGATTCGACAGTATCGCCCGGGCTCTTGCGGGCGGCGCGAGCTTCGCAGCTCTGGTCGAGGCCTGCGACGGGGCGCCCGACGGCAAGAGGAAGCTTCGTGCTCTCGCCAGGGCTCTTGAGCCCTTCATCATAGATTGTCTCACGAGTGCCGAATTGAGCTTGGCCGTCGGGAGGGAGAATGTGATACATGCAGCCCTCAAATCCGGGCGGATTTCGGAGAGGCTGACGGCCGACGCGGGCCGCCTCGGCGGATTTCGGCCTGCGCGCAAATGCAGAGCAATTCCCGCACCGGATGCGGCAGGCTCGAAGCCTGCCGGAAGCAAAGGATTGGAATGAGCGAGACGAACGACCAAGCGACCAGGCCGCGCGCCGCCAAGCCTCTGTCTTTGAAAAAGACGGAGACTTCGACGGTCAAGCAGAGTTTCAGCCATGGCCGCACCAAAGCCGTCGTGGTCGAGAAGAAGCGCGCGCGCCTCGTGCCTGGCGCCAAAGCGCCCGACACCGGCGAGAGATACAGGAGCCCAGCGGCCGACGCTGCCTCGCAGCAATCCGCGCCCGAAACCGCATCCTTTGTGCGCGACGCCCAGCCTAGGGCCGGGGTGGTGCTGCGGCAACTGACCGACGAAGAAAAGGAAGCCCGTTCGCGTGCGCTTGCCGACGCGCGCGTGATGGAGGCCGAAGCACGAAAACGCGCCGACGAGGAGGCGCGTCAGCGCGCGGTGGACGACGCGCGGCTGATGCGCGAGCGCGCCGCTGCGGAGCGGCGCAAAGCCGAGGAGGATGCGCGCAAAGCCGCCGAAGAACTCGCCCGCCGTCACGCCGAGGAAGAAGCATCGCGCCGCCTCGAAAAGCGCGACGAAACCGTGGGCAAGACGGAGCCCGGCGCCGAGGCTCCACGACGGGCGCGACCCGTGGCCGACGAAGACGAGGAACAATCGAGCGCAAAGAAGACGGGAAAGGCGGCGCCCAAGGCGCCTGTCGCGCGCAAGGGTGCCGACACCAGACGCCGCGGCAAGCTGACGGTCACGAAAGCGCTTCAGGCCGATGACGAGCGGATGCGTTCGGTCGCAGCCTACCGCCGTCACCTCCAAAGGCTCAATCGTGCAGGCCAACAGCAGCCGGCAGCGCCTGCCGGGCCTCGCGAGGTCACCATTCCCGAAACCATCAGCGTCTCGGAACTTGCCAATCGCATGGCGCGACGCGCGGTCGACGTCATCAAGGTGCTCATGAAGAACGGCCAGATGGCGCAGATCAACGACGTCATCGATGCGGACACAGCCGAGCTTGTAGCGGCGGAATACGGACACACGGTTCGCCGCGTTGCCGAATCTGATGTTCTCGAAGGGCTGAAGGGCGACGTGGACGCGCCCGAAAACCTGGAATCAAGGCCTCCGGTCGTCACGGTGATGGGCCATGTCGACCACGGCAAGACGTCGCTGCTTGATGCCCTGCGAAAGACGGATGTCGTCGCTGGAGAAGCCGGCGGCATCACCCAGCACATCGGCGCCTACCAGGTGCAGCTGAAGGGCGGTCAGAGGATCACGTTTCTCGACACGCCTGGCCACGCCGCCTTCACCGCGATGCGCGCGCGCGGCGCCAAAGTCACCGATCTCGTCATTCTCGTGGTTGCCGCCGATGACGGCGTGATGCCGCAAACCGTGGAAGCGATCAGCCACGCCAAGGCCGCCGAAGTTCCAATGATCGTCGCGGTCAACAAGATCGACAAATCCGACGCCAATCCGACGCGGGTCAAGACCGAGCTCCTGCAGCACGAAATCCAGGTCGAGGATCTCGGCGGACAAACGCTGGCCGTCGAGGTTTCTGCGACGAAGGGAATCAATCTGGACCGACTGGAGGAGGCCATTCTGCTCCAGGCCGAGCTTTTGGACCTGAAGGCCAATCCTCACCGAAGCGCCGAGGGAGCGGTGATCGAGGCCAAACTCGACAAGGGCCGGGGTCCCGTGGCGACGGTACTCATCCAGCGCGGAACGCTGAAGGTCGGCGACCTCGTGGTTGCCGGATCGGAATGGGGACGCGTGCGGCTGCTCGTCAACGATCGCGGCGAAACCATCGAAGAGGCCGGTCCGTCCACTCCTGTGGAAGTGCTCGGACTTTCCGCGGCGCCCGAAGCCGGCGACGAGTTCGTCGTGGTCGAATCGGAGGGTCGCGCGCGCGAAGTTACGGAATACCGCTCGCGCATGCGCCGCGAGTCGCGTCACGCCAACGTGGCCAGGCAGACACTCGATCAGCTCCTGAAGAGCCGCAAGGATGGCGAGAAGCGCTTTCTGCCGCTTGTCGTCAAGGCGGACGTGCAGGGCTCCGTCGAAGCCATCCAGGGCGCGCTCATGAAACTCGGCAATGACGAGGTGGGCGCCCAGGTGCTGACCGGCGGAGTCGGCGGGATCACGGAATCCGACGTCATTCTCGCGCATGCGAGCGGCGCCGCGATTCTCGGATTCAATGTCCGCGCCAACAACCAGGCGAGGGACCGCGCGCGGCGCGATGGCGTCGAAATCCGCTACTACAATGTCATCTACAACATCGTCGATGACGTCAGGGCCGCGCTTTCCGGACTGCTCGCCCCTGAAACGCGCGAGAGATTTCTGGGCAATGCGGAAATTCTCGAAGTGTTCGGGATTTCCAAGGTCGGCAAGGTCGCCGGTTGCCGCGTCGCCGAGGGCGTTGTCCGGCGCGGCGCGAAAGTCCGCCTGATCCGCGACAATGTGGTGGTGCACGAAGGCGAGCTTTCGACCCTGAAGCGATTCAAGGACGAAGTGCGGGAAGTGCAAGCCGGGCAGGAATGCGGCATGTCGTTCGCGAACTATCAGGACATCCAGAAGGGCGACACCATCGAGTGTTTCGAGGTCGAAACGGTCCAGCGCGCCTTGTAGGGATGGATTGGTTGTCGGTGCGTCTCCCATCCTTGTCATGGCCCGGCTGAACTTGTCCCTCGGCCGCGCTACGCTCGGACGGGCGTGAGGAAGCACGAATGCCCCGACATCATTCCCCTCGTGCGATCGGCCCGTCGCAAAGACAGCTGCGTGTCGGCGAAGTGCTGCGCCACGCGATCTCCGACATTCTCTCGCGGGGTGAAGTGCGCGATCCGGATCTGGAGGGCATTTCGGTGACGGTGACACAGGTCAGGCCGTCGGCGGACATGCGTCATGCCATGATTTATTGCGAGCCGCTCGGGGGCAAGAACGCCGACCGCGTCATCGGCGCTCTCAATCGCCATCGCGGGTTCGTGCGCGGACTTCTCGGCCACGTAATCAGGCTCAAATTCACACCCGAACTGCGCTTCGTGGAAGACACATCTTTTGCGGAAGCGGAAAAAATCGAAACCCTGCTCAAATCCGCGCGCGTGCAGCAGGACCTCAAACCATCCGGCGGGGGCGGGGAAACCGATGGCGCGTAGGACCAAGGGCGCGCCGGTACATGGATGGGTCATTGTCGACAAGCCCGTAGGCGCCACATCGACGGAAACTGTTGCCGTGGTGAAGCGCATTTTCGACGCGCAGAAGGCAGGCCATGCCGGAACGCTCGATCCAATGGCATCAGGAGTGCTTGCGGTAGCCCTCGGAGAGGCGACGAAGACCGTGCCCTTCGCCATGGATGCGGAGAAGTCCTATCGCTTCACGGCCTGCTGGGGGGAAAGCCGCGACAGTGACGACGCCGAGGGTCAGGTTGTCGGGACCTCCCCCAATCGGCCGTCCCGGGCCCAGATCGACGCGGTCCTGCCGCGTTTCACCGGAGAGCTGAGCCAGGTTCCTCCCACCTTTTCCGCCATCAAGGTTCATGGCGAGCGAGCCTATGACCTGGCGCGCGAAGGAGAACGGCCGCAACTCGAGGCCCGTCCCGTGTCGATTCACGAAGTGCGTCTCTCGGCTCAGCCGGACGCCGACCATGCAGAATTCGAGATGAGGTGCGGGAAGGGCGCCTATGTTCGCGCCTGGGTGCGCGATTTTGCGCTCGCGCTGGGCACATTAGGCCATGTTTCCAGCCTGCGGCGCCTGAGGATCGGCGGTTTCTCGGTAGAGGACGCAATTTCTCTGGAAAAGCTCATGTCATTTATGCATAGTCCCGCCGCTTTCGAGCACCTGAGACCCATCGCGACCGCTCTGGACGGCATCCCGGAGCTTGCCGTGACGGGTTCGGACGCAGTTCGCCTGCGTTGCGGTCATCCGATTTTGATGCGGGCCGGTCTTTTTGCCCGCATCGTGGATAGCCGCGCGACGAGCGAGAGTCTTCAGGGGCTCACGGTCTTTCTCTCCTCCGCAGGCGGCGAGCCGATTGCGCTGGCCGAGCTTTCGGAGGGGGAACTGAGGCCGTTTCGTGTCTTCAACTTTGGAACTGGATGACCGTATGTCCATCACGCCTGAACGCAAGCAAGTACTTATTGCAGAATACGCCACAGTCGCTGGCGACACCGGCTCTCCGGAAGTGCAGGTCGCCGTATTGTCGGAGCGCATCAACAATCTGACTGCCCACTTCAAATCTCACGTCAAGGACAACCATTCGCGCCGCGGGCTGATCAGGCTCGTGTCGCAACGCAGGCGCCTCCTCGACTACGTCAAGGCTGTCGACGGAAAGCGCTACGAGACGCTGATTTCGCGGCTGGGCTTGCGGCGCTGAGACGGCGAATGGCGCAAGCGGGGCCGAAACCTGCTTCAAGCGCCGGGCAAGATATCGCGGCAATGCAAATTTTTGACGGTGGCCAGAGCGTGCCACCGCACACTCAGATTCTTTGGGATGTCTCAAAGAACAAGGCTCGCGCCCCCTGGCGCGCGCCCACCAGAGACCTGCCGCAATCCGGCGGCGGGAAGGAAGGATGAATCGCATGTTCAATAGCATCGTTGAAGAAATCGAATGGGGCGGCCGCAAGCTCACCCTGGAAACAGGGCGGGTCGCCCGGCAGGCGGATGGGGCCGTTCTGGCCACCTATGGCGAGACGGTCGTGCTTGCGACCGCCGTCGGCGAACGCGAGCCGCGGCCGGATCTCGACTTCTTTCCGCTCACCGTGAATTACCAGGAAAAATATTTTGCCGCCGGAAAGATTCCGGGCGGCTATTTCAAGCGGGAGGGACGACCCACCGAGCGCGAGACGCTCGTCTCGCGTCTCATCGACCGGCCGATCCGGCCGCTCTTTGCCGAGGGCTATCGCAACGAAACACAGGTGATCGTCACCGTGTTGAGCCACGACACGGAAAACGATCCCGACGTGGTGGCGATCGTGGCGGCCTCCGCAGCGCTGACGATTTCCGGCGTTCCCTTCATGGGGCCGGTCGGGGCCGCGCGAGTCGGCTATATTGGAGGCGAGTACAGGCTCAATCCGCAAGTGGACGAAATGCCCGAATCTGTTCTCGACCTGGTGGTCGCGGGAACTGCGGACGCGGTGTTGATGGTGGAATCGGAAGCCAAAGAACTCTCCGAGCAGATCATGCTCGGCGCGGTGATGTTCGGCCATCGTTCGATGCAGCCGGTCATCGACGGCATCATCCGTCTTGCGGAACGGGCCGCCAAGGAACCCCGCGCGTTGCCGGTGGCACAACACGCCTCGCTCGCCGACAGCCTGAAAACCTTTGCGGAATCCGATCTGCGGACCGCCTATCGCATCGCCGAGAAGGGCGCGCGCCACGAGCGCCTCTCCGAAATCAAGCACCAGGCGATCGCGCACTTTGCCGCCGACGCCGACGAGAAGATCGTCAAGCAGCTGTTCAAGGATCTCGAGGCCGATGTGATGCGGTTCGCCGTTCTCGACACCGGCCAGCGCATCGACGGGCGCGATTTGAAGACGGTGCGGCAGATCCGCGCCGAAGTCGGTGTGCTTCCGCGAACGCACGGATCGGCGCTGTTCACGCGGGGCGAGACCCAAGCGTTGGTCGTCGCGACGCTGGGCACCGGCGAAGACGAGCAATATGTCGACTCACTCGAAGGCACCTACAAGCAGCACTTCATGCTGCACTACAATTTCCCGCCTTATTCCGTGGGCGAGACGGGGCGCATGAGCGGTCCGAGCCGGCGCGATATCGGTCACGGCAAGCTTGCCTGGCGCGCGGTACATCCCACGTTGCCGGAACGCGAGCAGTTTCCCTACACGATACGTGTCGTCTCCGAGATCACCGAGTCGAACGGCTCCTCCTCGATGGCGACTGTGTGCGGAAGTTCGCTGGCCTTGATGGATGCGGGCGTGCCCATCCGGCGGCCCATTGCCGGAATCGCCATGGGGCTCATTCTCGAGGGATCGCGCTTTGCGGTTCTCTCCGACATCCTCGGCGACGAGGATCATCTGGGAGACATGGATTTCAAGGTGGCGGGCACGGAAGAAGGTGTGACCTCGCTGCAGATGGACATCAAGATCTCCGGCATCACCGAGGAGATCATGCGCGTCGCGCTCGATCAGGCGCGCGAAGGCCGCCTGCATATTCTGGGCGAGATGGCCAAGGCCATCGCCCATGCGCGCGACCAGCTCGGCGAACATGCGCCGCGCATCGAAGTGATCCACATTCCGACCGACAAGATCCGCGAAGTGATCGGTTCGGGCGGAAAGGTCATCCGCGAGATCGTGGAGAAGACGGGAGCCAAGATCGACATCCAGGACGACGGCACAGTGAAGGTCGCCTCTGCCGACGGCGAGTCGATCCGCGCGGCGCTCAAATGGATCAAATCCATCGTCGCCGAACCGGAAGTAGGCGAAATCTACGACGGCAAAGTGGTCAAGGTGATGGATTTCGGAGCCTTCGTGAATTTCTTCGGCCCGAAAGATGGCCTCGTTCACATCTCCGAGCTGGCGCCAAGGCGCGTGGGCAAGGTCACCGACGTGGTGAAGGAAGGCGACGCTGTGAAGGTGAAGCTGCTGGGCTTCGACGATCGCGGCAAGGTGCGCCTCTCCATGAAGCTGGTCGACCAGCAGACGGGCGAAGATCTGAGCAAGAAGCCGCAACCACCCACGGAAGGCGAGCAACAGGCGGGCTGAGCTTCCCGCTGCCGGACGATTTCGGGATTCATGGACACCCTTAGCCGCGTTGGTTAAGGGTGCCCGTGTTTTCGCGGCGCGCGACTTATGTCCGAGGAGTTCAATCCATGCCCAAGATCGATATTGGTGCCGTTCCGGAACGAAAAGGCTCCGGGTATCCGTCGCCGTTTCATCTCAAGGCGGGCGATCGCGTCCGCCAGGCTTTGGGCAATGCCGGGGGACTGAGCGACTTCGGCGTGAATCTGCTGCGCCTGCCGCCAGGCACCTGGTCGAGCCAGCGCCACTGGCACAGCGCCGAGGACGAATTCGTCTACGTGCTTTCGGGCGAAGTGACGCTGGTGACCGACGAAGGCGAACAGGTTCTGCGCGCCGGAGATTGCGCTGCCTTTCCGAAGAACAGAGCCGACGGCCACCACCTGATCAACAAGAGCACAGGCATTGCAATCTTGCTCGAAGTGGGGACGCGCTCACCGGACGATGTCTGCGAATATCCCGACGTCGACATGCGAATCGATTCCCGTATCGGCCATTTTACCCATCGCGACGGCACGCCTTATCCGCAGGGCGATTGAGCGGCGCACCTCGTTCGGCAGGAAGAACGCGCGGCGCTTTTCTTGCGCGGCCATGCACAGGCCGATAGCCTGAAGGCCAGCTCGACAAATTTGAGTATGCCATGGGCGTTGTCCTGCGCTTCGTCAGTCTGGTCCTGCTGGTCATCGCGCTTATGCTGCTGGGCGCCGACGCGGTGACCTCGCTCGAGAAGGGCGGTCAGATAACCGTGCGCTCCATCGACCAGGTATGGGCGCTTTTCAGCCCCGGCAGCATCGACGGTTTCAAGGCCTGGCTCGAGCACAGCCTGCCGTCTCCGTTCCCCGGGTGGTTCTATGCCGTGCTTGCCCTGCCGGCCTGGGCACTGACCGGCGTGCCGGGCGTCGTGCTCGCGTTTCTGTTCGGAAGGCACGCGCCCGAGCACGCCTGATCAGCGATTGGCGCCGGGCACCCACAGCACGTCGCGCGCGCCCTTGTCGTTCACAAATCTGCTCGTGACGAAAAGGTGATCGGATAAGCGGTTCACATATTTCAGCGCCCCCGCACCGACCGTTTCGCGTGCGGCTAATTCCACAATCAGCCGCTCCGCACGCCGCACGATCGTGCGCGCGAGATGCAGATGCGCGGCAGCTTCGCTTCCACCGGGCAGCACGAAGGAGGCCAGCGGCGCGAGTTCGGAATTCATCGCGTCGATCTCGCGTTCGAGCCGTCCGACCTGCGCATCGGCGATGCGGAGCGCCCCCTCGCTCCTGCGACTCGTTTCAGGAACGCAAAGATCGGCGCCCAGATCGAACAGGTCGTTCTGGATGCGGCCCAGCATTGCATCGACTTCTCCCGAGGTGGAGAGGCGCGCCAAGGCGATGGCGGCGTTCGCTTCGTCGATCGTGCCAGTGGCCGCGATGCGCAGATCGTGCTTCGGCAGCCGCGTGCCGTCGCCGAGCGCGGTTTCGCCCTTGTCGCCGGTTTTGGTGTAGATGCGGGTGAGAACCACCATGCCGCGATGCTAGCGCGCTTCGCTGCTCCTGGCCAAGCTCGCGGGTTGCGGGGCGACCGCCGGTCGCTATGATCGCCGCCCGCCGAAGCAGGATTATGCCATGACGATCGATGCTCCCGAGACCATTGAAGTGGACGATACGCGCGTCTGCTGCGATGGGAGCGAAGGCGCGCTGGGGCATCCCCGCGTCTATCTCGAAATGGGCGACGCGAATTTCGTCGAGTGTCCGTATTGCGACCGGCGGTTCGTGTTGCGCGAAGGGGCGCATCCCCATTGAACGGGCGCCATTCTGAAGGCCGGCCTGTTGCAAAGGGCGACCATCTCTACCTGGTCGACGGTTCGGGCTATCTCTTCCGCGCCTATCACGCGCTCCCTCCGCTGTCGCGCAAGTCGGACGGTCTGCCCACGGGCGCGGTGTCGGGCTTTTCGAACATGCTCTGGAAACTGCTCGAGGATCTGCGCGGCGGCGACCGCCCCACGCATCTCGCGGTCATCTTCGACGCTGGCAAGATCACCTTCCGCAACGCCATCTATCCGCTCTACAAGGCCAACCGGCCGGAGCCTCCGGACGATCTCATTCCGCAATTCCCGCTGGTGCGGGCGGCCACGCGAGCGTTCGGCGTCGCCTGCATCGAAGAACCCGGCTTTGAAGCCGACGATCTGATCGCCACCTATGCGCGGCAAGCGCGCGAGGCCGGCGCGCGCACGACGATCGTTTCTTCCGACAAGGACCTGATGCAGCTCGTGATCGATGGCGAGATCGAGCTTTTCGACACGATGAAGAACAAGCGCATCGCATCCGCGGAAGTGATGGAAAAGTTTGGCGTGCCGCCATCAAAAGTCGTCGAGGTGCAGGCGCTGGCCGGCGACTCCGTTGACAACGTACCAGGTGTCCGGGGAATAGGCGTGAAAACCGCCGCCGAACTGATCAACAGCTTTGGCGGGCTCGAAGCGCTGCTCAACCGCGCACACGAAATCAAACAGCCCAAGCGCCGCGAGACGTTGATCGAGAATGCAGAAAATGCGCGACTTTCACTACGGCTCGTCTGTCTCGACGATTGCGTTCCGCTCAAGGTTCAGCTCGATGAGTTTACTGTGCATGATCCCGAACCCGCGGCGCTCATCGGGTTCCTGAAAGCGATGGAATTCTCCGCGCTTTGCAAGCGTGCGGCGTCGCACTTCCATATTGATGATGTCGATGCCGTACCGCCACGGCAGGATCCGGCCCAGGTCGTTTTGTCTGCCCCCGGTGCGTCGCCACTGCCGACAGGCGCGGTGGCGCCGGTTCCGGTCGAAAAAGCGTTGATTATCGGCGGCGCCGGCCCGGCCGGCGGAAATCCC
>DASXMF010000082.1:0-6157 GCA_036495845.1 Rhizomicrobium sp. | reverse complement strand
CTTCCTTGCCGCGCCGGGCGCCGAGGAACGGAAACATGTCGATCGGTCCGTAGATCGCCCAGTCGACATCCTCGTCGAGCAGGCTTGCGAGATCCTCAAACTGGCGTTCGTTGATGGCGCGATGCAATGCGCGCGAAAAACGCCAGAGACTATGCTCTGTCATCGTCGTGTTTCCCGAATGGCTGTGCAAGAGACAGCAACCGTCCCGCAATGGACGACGTAAAAAGCCGGCGTCAAAATCCGACGACCGGCCGAGTTGCTGCACTAATTTTCTGTTACCGAAGGTAGTTCATTTGTACACAAACGCAATGCATCTTTTTGCATTGCACCAATGCGACGTTTCCGTGAATTTACGGGCGATTTACCGGCGCCCTTGCGGCTCCCGGTGCCTCGCCGGCTGGCGTTCGATGGCGATCTCGTTGTCGCGGAACGCGAGAAGGCCGAACAGGAAGGCCCCGCCGAGTCCGCCGAAATGGCACCCATGGGCATGAAGGTGAAGAACACCAGCATGCCGCGATAGGCTTCGAAATCAGTGGTTTAAAAGATTTCCACCCAGGCAAGTCCGGCGCCTATTGCAAGTGCGGCGCCACCGAGCACGCCCAAAATCAGCCCCAGCAACGCGAGCAACGCAATTTTCATGAGGTTATCCGGCCCGCAAAATCCCATGATCTGTATCGGGAGGGGGCGGTCAGGTTCAATGCGCCCTGCTTCTCATCGCTTGCACGGGCGCGTCGTTTTGCGATAACGGCAACAGGCTACCCGCCCTCCGGCCTTCCCGTGAGCAGCACGCTGAGGTCGCGTTCGAGCACTTGCTGCACCCGGTCGAAGGTGTCCATGATCTCGCGGATGTGGGTGATGCGGCCGTCACGCAGCGTGTAAAAGGCCGCAATGTCGAACTGCACAACGCGGTTGTTGCTGCTCTTGCGGAAGAACAGGCGGATGTTTGCGGCGACCCGCTGCTCGTCGGCGACCAGGATCGGCACCTCGTGACGCAGGCTCGAATAGCGCGCGTGGATGGTCTGCCACATCCCGCGGACTTCGTCCTTGCCGCGGTGAAATCCCATATGCGGCAGGATATCGATCGGCGCGTTTGAGAAGAACTCGACGTCGTCGCTGCAGCGTGCCAGCGCACGCTCGATGTCTCCGGCATAGAACGCTTCGAGGAAGTTCAACACCTGTTGTCGGTTAAGATGCTCGACCATTCATGCCCCATACAAGCTGGCGCCGACTCAAATCGTGCTCCTCCAAGCATGAATTGGATCGCGGCATTCGTCTGTGGTCAAACTCACAAACCAATTCCTTATAGCCGGTCGAATACAACTTAGAAGCGCGGCCGATCTTTGATGCATGCAGTCTCGCTGCATTGCGGGCTTGTCGTTGGTCGGCGTTCCGCAAACTCGGTTCACTTCTCCCACGCAGCGGTATCCTGAACTAACGGCGCTACCGCGCTTGGGCGCGCTGCGATGGAACCTCGCACCACCATTAGCGGTTATGGAAGCGACATCTCATTCCTGGAGGAGGGAGCCAACATGAAGACTGCATTTGCCGCCGTCACTCTTGCCGTGCTTGCGATTGCCGCGAGCTCGCCGGCCGACGCCAAGGGTTGCATCAAGGGCGCCGTCGTCGGCGGTGTCGCCGGCCATTACGCTGGCCATCACGGCATGCTCGGCGCCGCCGCCGGCTGCCTCTACGGCCGCCACCGCGCCAACGAGCAGGAGAAGCAAGCGCAACAGCCGCAGGGGAATCCGAAGGACGCGCAAGGGAAGATGTAAGGGCGTCCCTCACATCGCTTTTTCGGATTCGAATTTCCAAACAGCCTCGCCGCCGAGGAGCGAAGACTCGTAGGGTGGGCAAAGCGATCACGACCACGGTAGCTCAACGAGCACAGGCGCAAGCGTGCCCACCATCCATGGCGAGACGGTCGACGGATGGTGGGGCACGGCGCGAAGTGCGCCTTTGCCGACCCTACGTTCTTCGCAATGACGAGAGACACGACTCCACATTCTCGCGGCGCATACGCCCCCGAGTGATGCATCATCGTCGTCCGTCGAAACATCAGGGCGCAGGGAATGCCGGTGATCGCATCTTCGATGCGATCCGACCTCTCCCACAAGGGGAGAGGTGAATTTTCAGGGCGCTTGCCGCGTCCCGGAATGACATGCCATCCAGAATGACGCGCTACTGCGGCATCACCTTCCGCGTCACCAGATCAATCACGAACTTCCCGGTCTTCTCGCGCCCGGTCGGCACATAGGCGTCGCCTTGCGCGAGCCAGCCAGTGGCTTCCTCGGGCTTCGGATAGCCCTTGCGGCAGACGGTGGCGATCAGATCGGCGTCGGCGTACGTCGTGTCCACGATCACCGTGGCCGGCCGCGGACCTGCGGCGAGTTTCGACACCTCGAAGAATTTGAAACGGTCCTTGCAGGTGACGATGTTGGTGCCATAGGCGCCGGTGCCGTCCTCGGCGTTGACGAGCACGTCTGGCGCAACGCCGATGTGTCCGCCGGCATCCGGCTTGAACTGCATCAGTGCCACCCAGCTCGCCTGAACGCCCTGGCCCATATGACCGCCGAGGCAGACCAGGAAATTCTGCTGGTCGTCTTTCGCGGGCGTAACGCAATCGTCGACCTGCGCACCCGGCGCAAATCCCCTGAACACATAGGCACCGCCGCTCTGCTCGAACACGACGGACCCGCCATTGTCCGTCGCATGCGCCTCGCAGCCGCTTTCGTAGTTCACGACCACCAGCGGATTGCCCGACGGCAGAAACTTGCCGCTGTAGCGGTCCTCGTCCAGCGTGACCTCGCAGCCGCCGCGAGGCGCGTTCGGATATCCCTTCGCGCGTTTGCAGGCAGAGCCCTGGATGTCGGCCGGCGCGCAGAAGGTCGACAGCAGCGCACGATCGGTGTCGGCCGCGCGGGCGGCCGTGGTCGCGAGCGGGAACGCGGCGAACAGCAGTGCGATGACGGCGGAGATCGTTTTGAGCATGCGCGGAGATTTCCCGGGTAACGATGACGATGGCGCCGCGGCGCCATATGGCCTGTCGATTGCGGCAATACAAGCGTTCGAACTGTCGGCGGACGTGACGCGTATCACGTCGCGGGCCGTCCGCGTGCCGTTAGCATGGCCGGCACCGGACAATTTTTTGGGAATGCCTGCCATGAATGCCATAACCGCCTCGAATTCATCCGCACATAACCTGCTGGAAGGATATGCGCTCACCGCGATGTTCCTCGGCTTTCCGATGTTCGCCGGCATCGCGCTCACCCTGAAGCTGATGGGTGCGCCCGAGATCGTCGGCGAGCGTTGGGGCGCGGCCGTCTTCGTCGCGATCGCCTGCTTCAACCACGCGCTCCTCGCGCCCCGGCTTGCGCCGAAACTCCCGCGCGTGATCCGCCACGGCTACGAGCCGCTGTTCTTCGACGCGAGCCTGTCGTTTGCGGACAAGATCGCGCAGTGGCGCATGAGGCCCGCGGTCTCGATCGAGCTCGTGTCAAACATGCTGATGCTGGCGGTGGGGGTGGCGGGTATTTTCTAGCTCCCGCTCTTCGTCATTCCGGGGCGCGGCGTAAGAGGCGAGCTATTGCTCCGCCGTAGTGCCATGATGCCGGGGCCCGGTTGCGCGCTCAAATCGCCAGGACTGCGATAGACTGCGATCTGGGACGTCGTCTTCGCGGGCAGCTTTCCCTCGGTGGGGGCCGTCATGGGCGTTGCCAGGGTCATCATCCCGTTTCATACTTTCGCACAGGCCGGAGGTGCACCTCGACCAGCTAACGTGATGGTGCGACCACCCGAGAAATGCAAGAGACAACAGGTTACTGGAAAGCGGAAAGACAGCGATGCTGTTTCGTCTCGCATTTGCTCTCGTGTCGATGACGGCTCTGTTGGTTGATCCCGTTGACGCCGTGTCGCAGGACATGCTGCGCAGCGTCGACCTCAACAGTCCCGAGATGTCGACATCGGAGATGACGCGCGCAAACGTCGAGGCGTTTCTCAAGGCGGCGCCTCAAGACGCGTCCGGCCAACGCTCCGCAGATTTGGAAGGAAAGCGGCTGTCGCATCTCGATCTCTCGGGCCTCGACTTCTCCGGCCGCAATCTTCGCCTCGCAAAGCTCAACCGGGCCAGCCTGAAAGGTGCGCGCTTCGATCGGGCCATCCTGAACCAGGCTTGGCTGATCGATGCGGATTTAACGGGGGCGTCTCTTGTCAAGGCGTCGCTGCTCGGTGCGCAGATGCAACGCGCCAAGCTTGGCGGCGCCGATTTGAGCGGCGCGCGCATAACCGCCGACCTTTCCGGTGCGAGCCTGATCGGGGCCAAGCTTGCGGGCGCCGATTTGAGCGCTGATATGCGCAACCAATCGATGGGCATGATGCGTGGCGTGCTCAAATCCGCCGATCTCAGAAATGCGGATCTGACCGGCGCCAATCTCGCGCGAGCCAATTTCGAGTTCGCGAAGCTGCAGAACGCCAATCTGGCCAATTGCAACCTCGACCACGCCGAACTTGCGGGAGCCGACCTCTCCAACGCCAATCTCGCGGGCGCCGATTTCACCGAGACCGACCTCGCCTCGGCCCTGTTGCCGAGCGCGGCCGCACTGGCCGAGGTCCGCAATCTGGACAAGGCCAAGAACTTAAACCTGGCACGGCGCCCACGTTAGAGCATGGTAGGCCCAGACGCTAGCAAACAGCCGGCAATGCCCGTACCAAATGAAGCTGCCTACCGCAGCGTCAGCTCCTCGATCCGCGGCGGCGCCATGCCATAGTCGCTGAAGCGCAGCCAGCGCGGCCGCACGCGGACATAGGCGATGTCCGGCCATCGCTCGCGCTCACGCCCGTCAGGCCATACGGCGAAATAGATTTCCTTGTACGCCGCGAGCTCTTTGCGCGCGATTAGATCGGCAGTGCCCTCGACCTGTACCGTCTGTCCATAGTCCCAGCCGGCCACCAGCGCGACGCGCGGATCGGCGAGGAGGTTGGCGCATTTGCGTGAGCCCGCGACCGTGTCGAACATGATCTCCAGGCTGTCGGTCACGGCAATGCCGACCAGCGCCGCCTGCGGCGCACCGTCGCGCACCGTGCTCAAGACCGCGAGCCGATGCTGGCACAGGAAGGCGTGGAAGTCGGAGCGGGTCATGTTTGCCTCCGATGAGATCGCGCCGCCTCGCGGGAACGCGGCGAAGGCGGCAATCCCCTAAATCACACCCGATATCGGATTTGGATTCCAGACAGAGTGGTGCGGCCGCCACAATGATGTAGATCAAGATCGGCTGTCCGTGTCCTTTGCCGCTGGCGGTGGGTGTGGCGAGTATTCGATAACTCGCTGCAACTCCTCGAGTAAGATAAGCGGGCGATTCGGGAACGACGGATATGACGCTTGTTGCAGGTTTTAGCATGGGAGGCCGGCCAGCCTTTGTAGGCGATCTCCTTACGTCATGGCGATTGCCTACGAGCGTGACGCTGCCGACTCGTCCCGAATTTGCAAATCAGGCTGGAGTAGAGGGCTATTTTGCTTCGGACCTAGCTTAAAAGCTTGTCATCGTGAGGCCATATCTCATGATCGCATGGGCCGGCTCAGCCGAGGTAGCTCAAGAGCCAGTGCGGCATCTCGACGAAATATTGCCGCGCACATCGGAGCAGTTTCCCGGCAATGAGGATGCACTCTTTTCGGCATTGAATGCCTTGCCCGACGGAGTTGAAATGGTTGCTCTGCTCATCCACGGCGATTCGATTTACCCGATCTGTGTGCGCACGAAGTGTTTCGAGATTGATCACAGGCGAATTTATCTTCTCGGAACCGGTTGAGAAGCTTTCCTCAATTATGTTTTACCGGCGACGGAGGTGATGCCCCACCCTAATAAAGAAGATCGATTTGCCGCGCGCGCCGTAATGATAAATTTTGTGGGGAAGGCGTTGATGGCTGAGTTTGCAGCAAAAATCGGACTGTGGTCGTCCTGGGGCGGACGCTTTGAGGTTGGATATATCGACGACGACGGGTTTGCTAAGGTCAACAACGTTCTTACTCGCTGTTGGAGCTTGAATCCTGGCAACGAGCTAGGAAATATTGGTACTAGCTTTCTTATGTACTACGAGGGCGACGCGCTTCATTTGACGTCATTTGGTGACAAAAGACCGACCACAATCGTTCCATCATGGATCG
>DASXMF010000081.1:0-63965 GCA_036495845.1 Rhizomicrobium sp. | reverse complement strand
CGCACCTCTGCGGGGGAGGTGCCGAGCCCGGCTCGCAGCCGGGCAAGGCGGAGGGGGCACGTTGCGCTTTCAAACCCACCTGCGGGTGGAATTCGTGTAGCGGTCGTAGGCGGCGCCGAACTGCCGGCGCATCTTGGCTTCCTCGAAGGGAATGTGAACCCAGTTGGTGGTCGCGAAGACGAGCAGCGGCACTGCGAACATCGGAAGCGAGCCCACGCAGAACGCGATGCCGAGGGAGGCGAGCACGAGCCCGAGATACATGGGGTTGCGTGTCAGCAGATACGGCCCGCGGACGACAAGCTTCGCATTGGTTTCCGACGTCGGACTGATTTCGGTGGATTCGCTGCGGAACAAGGCCGCTGCCGAAACCGCGAGCAGCACGCCGGCCGCGATCAGAACAGCGCCCAGCCACACGATCCGCAGATCGACGATGCTGCGCCAGGAGAAGAGTGCGCTCGCCGCTCCCGCAATCGCAAGATAGATTCCCGTCCAGGCCGGCGGTATCAGTTTCAGCATTCGCAGCCTCTTCCCGCTTCACCATACGATCTGTCACAATCCTTCGCCATGCTGGAGGGTGGCGAAGAGACTTCACACGGGAGAGTTTCATGAGCGTTCACGAGATCGCGCAAGATCTGGTGGCCCTCTGCAAGCAGGGCAAGTTCGAGGAGGCCGGGGAAAAATACTGGGCGGACAATGTCTTGAGCGTCGAACCGATGGGCGACAACGCCGAATCGCGCGGAAAGGCCGCCGTCCGCGGCAAGGGCGAATGGTGGGTTGCCAATCACGAGGTGCACGGCGTCGTGGTCGAGGGACCCTATGTGAACGGTGACCAGTTCGTGGTGCGCTTCAAGATGGATATGACGATCAAGGCGAGCGGCGAGCGCCGCACCATGGACGAGGTCGGACTCTACACGATCAAGGACGGCAAGATCGCCGAAGAGCGCTTCTTCTACGGAGAGTGATCGGCGCGGGTCAGCGTTTTTCCAGCGCGGATTTCATCCTGGCGGCGGCGAGTTCCATCTGCGAGCGGACATACGGCGCGAGTTCGTTCGGCAGCAGATCGATCGTCCAGATCAGCCGGCATGTCGCCTCCGCTTTGGAGCGGACCTGAACGGCTGCGCTGTAGTGCTCGACACGTTCGTTGGGCGCGATGGAATAGACGAGCCTCATCGACTCGTCGTCGAGGTCGACGAGCCGTTCGCGCGCAACGGCGCCGTTGTGGAACGTGACAATGCGCGCATCGCCGTCCATCCGGCATTCGACGACGAATCCCGGTGCAACGCGCGTGCGCACCGCGCCGAAATCGCGAAGCGCATCCCAGACCTTGACCGCATTCGCCTCGATGGTGATTTCCTGTCGAAGGGAGGCCATGCCGTTCTTCCTTTGGAGAGCGTCTTCGACGATTATCCTATCCGTTGGGCAGACATTGTCCGGCCATTTTCGGCCGCCATAGGCGGATGCGGGCAACTCAAATATTGTCATGGCCCGGTTTAACCGGGCCACCCATTCGGCGCGCGTCTGCGCGCCAAATGAAGCGTCGGCGATGTTTCATCTGGGTGGCCCGCTCTCAGGCGGGCCATGACATTATTTTTTAAGCGATCGAATTGAAATCAAGAATGCATTAGCCGGTCACTCCGCGGGGCGGCAGCGGAGCGCTTTTCCCGTCGCGGCCGTGACGGTTCGCGAATTGGCGCCGATTGTCGCGACAACCTCGTAATCGACGATTGTGGGATCGTTCAGAACTTGCCGGGCGAGCTGCGGCGTTCGTTTCTGCTCACGCACATAGGCCGCCCTGCAGTCGGGCGGCGACGCGTCCGTCAAGCCGGTCGCCTTGCGGATCTTCTGCCAGCACGCATCGGCATCCACCTCGAGCGTGCATGGCGCTTCGTAGACGCGCACGTATCGGAGCGCGACGCCGGATGGCCGTAATTCGATGCCCTTCCATTTTCTTGCAACGTCTTCGAACAGCCTTCTGCCCTCGGGCGTGAATACCGCAAAACCCAATCCGTCGTTCCAGCCGTCTTCCGCGTCGAAGATAATGTAATCTCCTTTGGCGCCCTCGAAATATCCGGTCCAGTCGTTCGCCGAAACAACCTTCTCATTTGCGGAATTGTCTTTCCGGCATGGTGCGCCGGCGGGAAGGATCGAAAGCTGATCGGCGCCGATCTCGCCGAGATCGATCTGCTTGACCGCGAAATGAGGATAATAGGTGCACGACAGCTCGGCCTTCGCCTGCGGGTTGTCGGGATCGCGCGGCAAAGGAGCGCGCACGATTTTCACGGGTTTCTCGAGCCAGGGCGACGCCTCCATCAAGCTTGCCGGTGCTGCCGCCACCGTTCCGGCGATTGCCGCCGCCAACGCGTTCGCAATGACGATGTGCATTTCGTGGCCCCTCCCCTGTCGCGTTTGCATCATCGCACGGGAGCTTGCCGGGAAACACTCGGCTCGACTCACCTCCTCTGTCGCTCTCGTACCCCTCACCCACGCTGAAGTGTTCGAACGTCATCGCCTACCGCGCGCTCCGCCGCGGGGTTCGAGCAGCACAAGCGGATCGCCGCGCACAAGAAAAAGCCCCCATGCCGCGACGGCATGGGGGCTCGAACGCAATTGAGAAACCCGGACTTACGGTACAGCCGGCTTGCCCTTTCCTGGCGTGTTGATCACGTGCCCCTTGGAGGGCGCGGGGCAACCGGTCGCATGGATGCAATAATAGTAGCTTCCAGCGCCCGGAACCGAAGCCGTGATCACGTCGTGGTTGTTGAGGCCCCAGACCTGCGTGGTCGCGGCGCCCGGCGCGTCAAGTTGCTTAAACTTGCCGGTGCTGATCTTGTAGTAGAAGCCGTGGATGGCATTGCTGCTGTCTTCGAACTGGCCGGTCGCGATGCCCCTGTCGTTGATTCCCTCGAACACGGTGTAAGTGGCGTTGGGAACATCAACCTGGGTCTGGGTTCCGCCGATGCTAATGAAACCGTGCTGCAGACCCGTGTTGGGGTCGTAAAACCAGCCGACCATATCTCCGGCGGCATCGACGCCACGTATAGCCGATCCGGTGTTGGGGATCGACAGCACGAACTTGTTCGCGAACTTGTACCTCTTGCCCGTATACGGAACGGTGGTGCCGGTTGAATCAATGTAGTCGGCTCCGAAGGTGCCGGTCCTGTTCAGTCCTTGAGCGACGCCGTTAAGAGCGTTGCCGTTCTTGGTGACCGGGTTGAGCGTCCCGCTGGGAGAGCGTTCCCAGGTAGCCGTTGATGACGAATCGAATCCGGCGATCCAGCCCTTTTGGCTGATGCCGCGCGGTTGCGTCACGCCGCCCGGATCGTCGAAGCTGGTAAAGTTGCTGCCGTCGGACGGCCCGACAAATCCGTGTTGGAAGCCGCTCGAGTCTGTGTAGTCTCCGGCGATGATGCTGCCGTTCGTAATTCCAAAAACCGCGAAGGTAACACTGTTCTGAACCGCCGTGGCCGTCACCCAAGTGCCGGCCGAGGCCGAAGAAGCGGCCATGGCGACTGCCGCCATTGCCACCGAACCCAATAACAGCTTGCGCATTTTCTTGGTCTCCCCTGGAGTTTGATAAGCCCTTTCCAAAACGCAACCACCCGCCTGCCCCGGTGTCAAGCCTTGGAAAACAAAACTGCCCCGGAAAGCGAAAAGAGGCCCGACCTGCGTCCATTCGCAGGACAGGAAATCCGGACAGGTTGACCAAGGGACGGGCGGCTGGAAAACGCCGTTCTGCGCGACGCCCAAACCGTATTTGCGATTTCTCAATCAGACCGGAGCCATTCTCGGCATCAAATGAGTGCCGCGACACGTCTTGACCCGGAAGCCGGGCTGGCGCCGATCACCGTCGATTGGGAGCTCGGCTTTCAGGAACCCTCCACCATCAGGGCACTCGCCTATTGGCGGTCGCTTTGCAACGGCCACGCGATGCCGTCGCGCCGGGATTTGAGCCCGCGCGACATGCGCGGCTTCCTCTCCCACGTGAATCTTGTCGACGTGGTCCCGGGCACGGGAAACGTCATCGATTACATTGTCAGCCTGCAGGGCACGCATGCGCGCGATGTATTCGGCCATCTGGCCGGGCGCCGCCTGCGCGAGATGTTCCCGGCGACGCTCGAACAACGATGGCGGAACAGTTTCGACCTGCCGCGCGTCGCCGCGGCGCCTGTAAGGCTGCTCACGCGCGCCAGCACGGTCGGCAAAGACTGGCTGGTCTGCGAGGCGTTGCTTGCACCGCTGGGCGACCGCAGCGGCGCCGTGCATGCGCTCTTCTGGGCGCTCGCTGCGCGCGTGACGAAGTAGCAGGCGAGGCCAGACGATACCCACGAGTCTGAGTGCGTGCGCCGCCCCTCGCCCGTAGCTGATGTTTTACCCTCCCCGTGAGGGAGGGTTTAAAACAAATCGGGTGAGGGATTGCAGGCGCAACTCGCCGAATGACAAATGGGCGGCCGAGAATCCGCAACAGCTCTGGAGAGGTACCGATGCCCGTGTCGCAAAAAATTCTTTGGGCCTGCCTGCCAGCCGCGCTCGCCCTGCCGGCGCCCCTAGGCGCTGCCGGCACGATTCCCCTTTCGGCGGCAGGTTCCTGCACGCTGAGATTCACCAGCACCGACAATCCGACGTCCTCCAACCCCCAATCGGTGGTGGTGGCGGACTTTAACGGGGACGGAAATGCCGATTTCGCCGAGGTGAACTACAATGGCGGCGCCGGCGGCACGGTGAGCGTGTTCCTGGGCAATGGCGACGGCACCTTCCAGACGGCCAAGACCTATGCGACCGGAGCCGGACCCGACGCGCTCGCAGTGGCGGACGTGAACGGCGACCACGTTCCCGACCTCGTGGTTGGCAACGACACCGGTACCTCGGTGAGCGTATTGATCGGCAATGGCGACGGATCGTTCCAGACCCAGGTGAGATACGTGGCGGGATCGTTTCCCCATTGGGTCGCGCTTGCCGATTTCAACGGCGACGGAAAGCCGGATATCGCGGTGACCAACGAAGGCGACAACGATGTCGGCGTGCTGCTCAACAATGGTGACGGTACGTTCGGCGCCATGAAAACCTACCCGACGGCCGTCGAGCCCTATTCTGTGGCGGCGGCGGATTTCAGTCACGACGGCAAGATCGATCTCGCGGTCACCGGCTATTACGCAAGCGTCGTCAGCCTTCTCGCGGGCAATGGCGACGGAACCTTCAAGACCCATGTCGACATTGCGAGCGGTAACTCGCCCGCAGTCGTCATCGCCCATGATTTGAACGGCGACCACAACATCGATCTGGCGACGGCCAACTACAACAGCGGCCAGACCGGCAGCGTGAGCGTTCTTCTCGGAAACGGCGACGGCAGCTTTCAGGCGCACCAGGACTACACCGTGGGCACGGGACCTGACGGACTCGCCGTCGGCAGGTTCAACGGCGACAATTTCGACGATCTCGCCGTCGCCAATCTGATCGGGGGTACAATGAGCGTGTTGCCGGGCAATGGCGACGGCACCTTCGGCGCGCATGTCGCCTTTGCGACCGACCAATTTCCGCTCGGCGTGGCGGTGGGGCGCTTTCACGGAAATAAAGCGGCGAACGAGGACGTGGTCGTCACCAACGATCTGAGCAAGGCGGCGACGTTCTTCTATAACACGCGCAAGCACCGGTGCCGGTAGGACGCGCTCCGGTATTGTTGCAGGGACACTGTCCATAGCCCCTCTCCTACCAAAAGCATGACTGTCCGGGGAATAATCATTCGGACTTCGAGGTGCGCGATTGCAGACATGGGCGTTCGTGGGCGTGCCCAACTCTGGATTGTGAATTTGCCGATAAGTGGTTCACGCGGCCCGCTGCGCAGCGCGGCGAGAGACTCGGAGTCGCGGAGAACAAAAAATATAAATTGTCATGGCCCGCCGAAGAGCGGGCCACCCAGATGATACCGCGCCGCGCTTGATTCCGTTTTCTGGGTGGCCCGGTCTTCGCTGCCGCTCAGCCGGGCCATGACAAACTTAATTTTCTTCCGCGACTCCGCGTGGCCATACTTCGGGAAAGCAGCGCGCAAGCTTCGCCGCGCGCAGCCGATGCGTACGAGACATCGCGACAAATTCCGTCTGCACCAATCCCGGACAGCCGTGCACAAGAGGAGAGGAAAGGTGCCACCTTTCCTTTCTCACAATGAATACCCCAATCTCAGCCAAAGCATCCGTGCGTTCAACAGATAGAACGACTGGCTGCCGAATTCGCTGGCGCTGACGGGGGGGCGCTCATTGGTGAGGTTGGTGCCCTCGGCGGAGATCAGATAAGGACCGAAACAGTATCCGAGCGTTGCGGCGAGCGTGGTGTAAGCGGGGACCGACGCGGTGTTCTCCTCGTCGAGATAGCGCTGGCCGACATAGTTCAGGACGAGCGTGCCATTGAAGCCCTGCGCTGGCGTGTAAAGGATGCCGCCCGAGGCGAGAATGTGCGGCGAGAGCGTCAGCTGGCGGCCGGCCACTTCGACGCTGTTGACGCCGTCGAAGAAGAAATATTGGCCGAAGCGGTCGTCGTGATACGCGAAGTTTGCAGTGATCGCGAGGTCGGGCATCATCTCGTATCGTGTTTCCAGTTCGACGCCCTTGAGTTGCTCGTGGGCGGCGTTGGTGAGAAAGCCGTCAGGACGCGGAACGACAAGGTTCTGGAAATTCTGCAGGAAGGCTACGACGTCGTAGGTGAGACGCGTACCCGCCAGCGCGCCCTTCACGCCCGCTTCGTAGCTCTGCGCGGTTTCGGGCAGCAGCACGGTGGGTTGATAGTCCGGTCCGAAATCCTGCGCAGCCGGTTTGAAGGCGTTGCGGTAATCCGCATAGAGCACGGCCTCGTCGCCGTCCTCTTCCCACGCCTTGTAACTCGCGCCGACCGTGCCCGCGGGCTTTATGAGATCCTTGCCGGAGGTTTCATCGGTGAAGGAGGCGGGCGGTGTGAGGATGAAATCCGAAGAATATTGATGCTCGAACGTTTCGTTGAGCCGGAATCCGGCGATCACGTCCCAGCGCGGGTCCGGCGCCCAATCGGCCTGCAGGTACTGGCCGAGGAATTCGCGCCTGTCGATGACGCTGCCGATTTCATTGGCCGGCAATTCGCTCGTGGGCGGCGGCAGGACGGAGCCGTTGAGCGGCACGGTGTAGGCGCCGTTGTCGTTGTACTTTCCCTGGCGCCCGAACCCATAGAGCATGTCTGCGCCCGCAATCAGCGTCAGATTCTCGAAGTCCGTATTGGTGACGTGCGTATCGAAATATCCGTCGTTGAGCAGACGGTGCTGGACCTGGGTGTCCGCCGTACCGCTGAGATCGGAATGCAGGAAGGCCGCGATGTAGACGATGTCGGAATGCGCGTAGGAGAGAAGCGTGTCCCAGGCGCCGAGACGGGTCGGCTGCGTCCAGCCGATTTCGGCCTGGTACTTGTTCTCCGAGATTTCCGCGTCGGCAGGCTGGAAATTGGCGTTGATCGGTATCAGCGGCGTGAGCCCCGTGCCGGCGCGGATGATGGGGCTCGGCGGGACATCGTGCACAAAGGTCAGGTCGGCATCGAAGCGCAGCGTGCCAAGGCCGATATCGTCGGCCCCGCGATAGAGAAGCTGCCCGTCTGAAACATTCTCGCGTTTGTCGGCGAAGCCGAGACTTTCCCCGTCAAGCGAAAGCGAGTTGCGGAACGTATCGGTGCCGGGCAGCACCATCGAAAGATCGCCGCGCGCCGATCCGTAGCTTCCGCCTTCGAGATCGACCTGCTGCGCGGCCTGGCCAGCGGGGTAGTGCAGAACCTGCACCACGCCGACGAACGAGGTGGCGCCATACATCACGGGCGCCGAACCCTTCAGCACTTCGATGCGCTCGACACCGGTGAGATCGAGCGTCGAAATCGCGGGATTGAACGCACCGCCCCAGGGCACGCCGTCCACCACCAGCAGAAATGCGTCGAACTCGTGCAGGCCCCAGAAGGAAGGCACCGAGCTTGACGGCCCCGCGTCACCCCCCGCAGGGGCTTCCGCGCCCGGCACCAGGCTCAGGCTGGTTTGCAGATCCCAAGCGTCGCGCGAACGAAGCTCGGCTCCCGAAATGACCGACGTATCGGCAGGAACCTTGTCATTCGCTTCCGGAATGCGCGTTGCCGTTACCACGACCTGCTCGACCGTCGGCTCGGTCTCGGCAACCGCGGCGGTCGCCAGCAGGCAGACAGATGCAATGATTGGAACACGGTATCGATTCATGTGAGCTCTGGGGAATCCAGCTGCGCCGCGCACCTATCCGGTGACGTTGGTTCACACGCAAGAACCGGGCGGGACGCAAGTGAGAATTATTCGCAATCGTTTCCGGCGCGCCACACTCTTGAGAAAAAGGGCCGGCGCGTGGCGCCGGCCCTCGTCAAGAAAAACGAACTCGGAAATTGTTACCGCTTCAGCCCGCCAATTTCGTCCTGCGAATAGCTGCCGTTGCGCGTGTCCGTCCAGGACGCGAACAGCCTCTTGCCGAACCAGGCGTTGCCCGAGTAGTCGCCCATGAAACCGCTGCCGAAGCCGTCGTTGAACGGGTTGGACGGCGTCGAGGCGATCAGGACGTTCGGCTTGAAGCTGCCGCCGCCATTGGCCGACCACGTGGCGAAGGCTTCGTAATTGACGTTGTTCGGGTCGTCGCGGCGGTCGAGCCACGTCACGCCCACATCGCCCTTTGCATCCACGTTGAGCCAGGGAAAGAACTGGTCGTGCGTGTCGCTGCTGGGCGCGACGTCAACTGGCGCGCCCCAGGTCGTGCCGCCATCGGTCGAGGAGGCGACCTCCACCTGCATGAAGGCGCCTGTCCAGTTGTATTCGACGACATAGAGCTGGCCGTTTCGCGTTCCTCCGCTGTTGTCGACGCCGATCGCCGGAATGTCGCTGACCCGTTCGGAAGTTTTGGGCAGACACCCGTAGAAGGCACCGCAGCTGTCGGGCGCAAGAGCCACGTTTCCGATGTTAACCTGCTTCGACCAGGTGTTGCCGCCATCGGTGGATTTCTGGAAGTACATCTTCGCGGTCGTGCCGCCGCAATCGCCGGTCGGACCGTTGGCGGTGCAGTTCATATAGGTAAGGTAGACCGTGCCGTCGGATCCGATGCCGAGATCGCTGAACTGGTTGATATTGGGATAGACGGCTTGCGGGCTGGCGGCGACGAGAGTCCATGTCGCTCCCGCATTCGTCGAATGTGAGACATAGATTGTCGTGTTGCTGCCCGTCGCGAACATGGTGTTCGATACGTAGAGGTCGTTCTTGTTGGGACTGTTGGCGCCGACATCGATCTGCAGCCAGGGCTTGTCCGCAAAATCGCCACTGACATGCGAGGCGGCGACCATCGGATTCCAGTGTGCCCCGTTGTCGCTCGAACTCGCTATCCCCACCTCGCTGCCATTCGTAGTCTCGATGCCGCCCTGGAAGACATTGCCGTTCAGGTCGTAGCCGACGACCGGATCGCCGTCGCCGCCGGAGCCGTTGAGATCGACGCCGCACCCGCCTGTCCACTTCTTGCCGCCATTGCTGGAGGTCCAGAAGCCGCGAAGGCTGCTGCCGCAATTGTAATCGTTGCCGCCGGTGATGAGCTCTTTGCCGTTAAGCGGATTGACCGCGATCGGCGTCTCATCCACTGGCTGGGTATTGCCGGGCGAACCCTGCACATTGGGCAGGGCGCACGGTGCCGGCGTGCAACTCAGAGACGGAAAAATGGTTGCGGCGCCGTGACGCGCATTCGCCGCGGGAAGACGGATCGTTCCGTTTCGTATCCCGCGCGCCATCAGCACGCCGCCGGAATAGGGAAGCTTCTCCATTTTCACTGGATGGTTCCACACGGGCGAAGCGGCTTGCGCGGGTGAGATCAGGCCGAGGGCCGCGACAAGCGGAGCACCGGCCAATAAGGCAGAACGTAGGCGCATCGAATTCTCTCCTCTGGCGCGCCAGCGGAATCCGAGGGGGAAACTCGACCCCGTGCAGAAGCTCTGCCATCCGCCGCTTACGGCAGGCGTAATACTGCACGGCCTTCGAAGCAGCTCTTTCCCACCACGTCCTTGAGGGCGCATTTGCGCGACGGCGGAGTAGACTTCTCCAATAGGGCAGCCGTGGCAAGGTTATTCTCGATGCAGGAAAGACGATTGTCCGGGAATCCGCGATTTCCCTTTCGTACTTCCGCCCTTTTGTGCCCGAATTGTGCCAGCGCAAGCATTTGTGACGGTTCAACAAAACTCCCGAACCTTGCGGTCGCTGACAGCTGGCGCGAACAGCCACCCGAATGCGACGTAACCTGTGACAGCTCCAGCCAGTTGTGCGGCAATGAAGCCAGGCGCCGAATGGGGAGCAATGCCCGCGAAGCTGTTGCTGAGAGCGCGCGCAATGGTGACGGCGGGATTGGCGAAGGAGGTCGAGGCAGTGAACCAATAGGCCGCACCGATATAGAGTCCGACGAGCGCCGGCGTCCAGGCCGGCTGGAAGCGGAGCGCGCCTGCGATTGTGCCGATCAGGCCGAACGTCGCAACGAATTCGGAAAACACCTGCGCCGGCCCATCGCGCAGTTTGGTGGAAATCTCGAACACCGGCGCGGCGAACATCAGGTGTGCCGCCCACACGCCGCCAAGCGCTCCCGCCAATTGCGCGATAACATATCCTGCTGCGAGCATCGGCGGGACATCGCGCCGGAGCGCGAAAACGAGCGTGACCGCCGGATTGAAATGCGCGCCGGAAACCGGCGCGAAGATCGCAATCAGGACGACGAGTGCCGCAGATGTCGCCAGCGTGTTCGCAAGCAGCGCAAGACCGATATTCCCGCCGCAAAGACGCTCCGCCATGATTCCCGAACCGACGATCGCCGCGAGGAGAAAACCTGTGCCCAGGGCTTCGGCAGCAAGGCGGCGGGCGATCACGCTTCGGCCTTCGCGAACCCGGTTCTGCCGATGTCGTCCAATTGTTTCTGGAGCGAAAGACGGTCGAGGCTGCGCACTGGCAGATTCGCAAACAATTCGATGCGCCGCTGCAGGAGCAGCAGAGTGCTGCGAAACGCGGCGGCGATCTGGGTTTCTGTTCCCTCGACGGCAGCGGGATCAGGCACACCCCAATGCGCGGTGATCGGCTGGCCGGGCCACACGGGGCAGATTTCGTGTGCCGCGTTGTCGCAGACCGTGAACACGAAATCCAAATCCAGCGCGCCCGCGCGCGCGAATTCATCCCAGCTCTTCGAGCGCAGTCCGTCGGTCGCAAATCCCAGCCGCTTGAGCAGCGCCAGCGCACGCGGATTGACCACGCCTTTGGGCTGCGAGCCGGCCGAATGGCCGACGAACTTTTTCTTGCCGATCTTGTTCAGGATCGCCTCGGCCAGAATCGAGCGCGCCGAATTGCCCGTGCAGAGGAACAACACATTGTACGGTCGCGCAGGCAGTTCGCTGCGCATCAACAGCAGCCGGTGGCCGCGGCGACAGGACAGCAGGCAGATTTCGGCTCGGCCGCAATTGCCGGCTCGTCCTCGCCATAGGTGGTCGCTTCGCCGAAGGTGAAGAAAGTCTCCCAGCGCACGCCCGAGGGATCGTCCACCCACGCCTTGTTCGACTGCGCGTAGCAGCAGGTCGTGGATTCCTGGTCGCGCGTGGACTCGCCTGCGCTCTTCAGCCGGCCCGCCAACTCGCGCAATTCGTCATCCGTCTCCACCTGGATGCCGAGGTGATCGACGCCGACGTTGCGACCCCCGCGGGCGGAAATTGCAAAATTCACTTTCGGATCGTCGAGCATCCACTTGGCGTAATCGTCCCTGGTCACCGTCGGCTGCGCCGCAAACAGCGTGGAATAAAAGCCGATGGAGGTCCTCAGATTATCGACGGCGACGTGCACGTGCAGGCGTTTCATGTCGTTCTCCTTGTCGCGAACAGGTTGCGCGGGAAGCGATGGCAACGAGCGGCGCGCACATTTCGGCGCGACCCCCGCAGCAATCCTCGGTGAGGAATATGAGCAGCTCGCGCATCGCCTCGAAACGGATGGCATAGATGATCGAGCGACCGTCGCGGCGTGCGCGCGTGAGCCCCGCATTTGCAAGCACCAGCAATTGGGCCGACAGAGTGTTTGGCGGCACGCGCAGTGCGCGCGCGATCTCGCCCGCCGCCATTCCGCCCGGCCCGGCCTTCACCAGCAGACGGAAGACTTCGAGGCGGGCTTCCTGCGCGATCGCGGAGAGCCGCTTGACGGCGGTGGTGAATTCCATATTTCAACGCTAGTGGAATTATGGAAATACGTCAATGGCACCACCCTCCCCTTGAGGGAAGGTCGAAAAGCGCGAGCGTTCCTCCGTGCAAGCGATTTTCGGGGAAGGGTGCGGCTGCATTACCCCTCCCCGAAATTCTTTTCTTCGCTACGCTTCGAAAAGAATTTCGACCCTCCCTCCAGGGGAGGGTTGAATCGGGCCGCGAAGTGGAACGCATGACTGAAGTTGCCGGCATCCCGATTCCATCGTCTTCGCCCGTGTTTCTCGCGGCCATTGCAATCCACGTCCTTCTCGGACTCGCATGCGTGATCGCTGGACTCGTCGCGATGCTCAGCAACAAGGTATGGGGCCGGCATTCGAATTTCGGAACATTCTATTTTTGGTGTCTGCTGGGAGTTTTCCTGACCGCCACGGGCTTAGCAGTGGTGCGCTGGCAACAGGACCATTACCTGTTCGTGCTGGGGACACTTTCGTTCGCGGCCGCGTATTTCGGCCGCCGGGCAAATCGCAACCGATGGAGAAACTGGCCACGCCTGCACCTCGTCGGAATGGGTGCGTCCTACATTCTGCTTCTGACGGCGTTCTACGTGGACAATGGAAAGAACCTGCCCTTGTGGAGGCACTTGCCGCAGATCATGTTCTGGATCTTGCCGGGCGCAATCGGCGTTCCGATCATCCTTTACGCCTTGCGACGGCATCCGCTCACCCGGCGCGACGCGACACCCTAGATTTTTTAGATTGTGGCGGCTCTCGAGCGTCACTAAAATTCCCGCGAAACTCCGCGGGAGGAAAAATGCGCGCGCTCCGCTTGCAGACTGTGGCGGCTCTGGGTTTGGCCGCATTTTATTGGGCAGCTCCTCTTCAGGCCCCGGCCGAAACAGTCCTATTGAATTTTGGGAGCACGGGAAGCCTTCGAGCGACATCGGCGGGAGATGGCGGCGAGAACCCGTCGGCGCGGCTGCTGGAGGACAAGAGCGGAAATCTCTACGGCACGGCACCACTCGGCGGCAGGTCTGGCGATCCTTTCGGCACGGTGTTCGAGCTGACGCAGAATGGCGGCAGCTGGAAGGAAACCGTGCTCTACAGTTTCGATTTGCGCAGCGGGGGTTTTCCGGTCAGCGGAGTCATTCGCGGCAAGAACGGTTTGCTCTACGGAGCCGCCGAGCTCGCATGCGGCCTCGTCTATCAGCTCGCGCAAACGAACGGGAGATGGGTGGAAACCACACTTCACACCTTCGAAGGAACCGACGGTTGCGGACCGGACAGCGAACTTGTGCGCGATTCGAGTGGAAATCTCTACGGCGTCACGGCGGGCGGCGGCGCGAACAATGCGGGCGCGGTCTACGAAATCTCCGGATCGAAATACGCGGTCATCTACAACTTCACCGGAGGCACGGACGGGGACAATGCCCGGGGGCTTAGCATGGATTCGTCGGGAGCCCTGTTCGGCACGACGGCCTTCGGCGGCGATAACGATGACGGAACGGTCTTTCAGCTTGTTCAGAACGGCGGAACCTGGAGCGAGAGCGTGCTTCACAGCTTCGGGGGCGGCGGCGACGGATTCGGCGGACCGGAAGGAGCACCCGTCGAGGATTCCGTTGGCAATTTGTACGGAATTACATCTTACGGCGGTCAGTATGGAGCGGGTTCGGTTTTCGAGTTGTCGGAGTCCGGCGGCACATGGACGGAGCAGACGCTGTACAGCTTCACCGGCGGCGTGGACGGCAACCGGCCGGTAGGCGGCCTCACACTCGCTTCGGGCATTCTGTACGGTGCGACCTTTTCGGGTGGTTCGGCGGGCGGTGGAACCGTTTTCAAGCTGACGCAATCCGGCGGGGCCTGGATTGAAACGGTGGTTTACAATTTTCCGACGTCCGACCCTCAGGACGGCTCAAATCCGGCCGCCCGCCCGATCATCGACAAATCCGGCGCACTTCTCGGTACGACGGATGCCGGCGGTCAATTTGGCGAAGGCAGCGCGTACCGGATTGCGCATCCGTGATGGCGCGACCAGCGACGAACGCGCTTGGCCCTTCGTAACAACGGAGCGCCTCCCCTCGTTCAGCTCTTGGGCGGCGGCGGAGATTGAATCTCGTGGCCTTCGCGCCGGCGCAGAAGGATGCCGACGCCGATCAGAAGCGGAATGACAGGCCACAGCTTCCATAGCTGCTCAAGCCAATCGTGCGGGAGAATGTCGAAATTCGCGAGCAGGCCGATCACGCCCACCGCAACCAGAACTATCGCCCCGAACCAGTTCCCCCGCCTTCTACGCTCCTGCCAATACATGTCGCCTCTCACGGTTTCCAACGCGCAAACTTAACATGGGATATCGTCCGGCGTCTGGGTGAAAGACGGCGCGCGGAGCCGTGAACCAGCGGCGGGGGCGCGCGGCCGACCTGTGGCAAAAAAACTTCGCCGCCCCACAATGCGATGACGAATTGGGCCTGCCGCGGGAACCTTTGGAACGAGTCTCGAATTCGCGCGTATCGGTTTTGCGCCACAGGGATACTTCAGATGGAACAGCCGCTTGGGACGCGCCCGGCCGAGGAACGCATCGAGAGCTACCGGGGACTGGCGGCGGCGCTGCGCAGAATGGCGGAAAACACCAGCAGCGAGACACTGTGCTCCGAGCTGGCGACACTCGCCGCATCCTACGAGACGCTTGCGTTGAAAGTGGCGCGAATCGAAGAGAGCCTGCCCATCAGGCAAGTGGCCTGACCTTGCTGCTCCTGGCCGCTGCGA
Source organism: Rhizomicrobium sp. (assembly GCA_036495845.1). Taxonomy (GTDB): domain Bacteria; phylum Pseudomonadota; class Alphaproteobacteria; order Micropepsales; family Micropepsaceae; genus Rhizomicrobium. The sequence goes on along the minus strand of DASXMF010000081.1, from coordinate 49,002 downwards.
AAATCGGACTTTGCCTGCTCGTGCTGTCGGCCTTCGCCGCTGGTTTGGCGGTCGCGCTGATGGCGGCGCCGGCGTGGCTGACAGCGGTGGTGCTGCTCGGTCCGCTCGTCACGGCCGGCTGGATCTTCCTCTGGTCCCCGCCCGATCGCGCCGAAGTCCGGATTCGAATCAAATAGGAAGACCCACAGCCCGGCGACGGCTCGCGTGTCGTGCCGTCAAACGCATAAGACAAAACGGCGCGGGCGAAAATAAAACGTAGGAAGCATACGAGCCCATCCAATAAGTTGCGTACCCACAATAACAACCAGCATCGCCGCTGACGGGGTCACGAATCAGCGCATTTGCAAGCCCGGCGGGCGTGCTGGAATAATCCTGCATGACCCGACCGGACGACAACCGCTCTGCTGCGACCGGGCAGGCTGCGCGCGCGGTGCACGAAGCGGTCGAGGCATCGGACTATCAGCGCGCAGCGATGCTCGCGGATGCGGCGCTGAGCCGCGGACTGGTTCATCCATTCTTCTACATCGCGGGTGCACTCTGGCTCGAACGGCAAGGGCGCGACTCAGACGCGCTCGCGTTGTTTATGAAGGCGCGCAATCTCGCCCCCGGGGACACGACGCTGCTGAACGCCATCGGCTTGTGTCTGATCAGGCTTCACAGGCTCGACGAGGCGCTCCAAGCCTTCCGGGACGCTGTGCGCGCAGAACCCGGAGCCGCGATTTCCCATCAGCGCAAGGCCATGGTGCTCGGCATGACCGGCCGCCTTGACGAGTCGGAACACGCGTACGAACAGGCCTTGCGCCTCGATCCGCACAATGTCGAGACTCTTGCCAGCCTCGCCTCGATCGCATCCCGCAAGGGCGACGCCGATCGCGCGCGCGAAATGGCGGCACGCGCGATCACGCTCGATCCGCGCAATACGGCCGCGCATGTGGCTCTCGCCACGATCGAGATTTCGAACGGACAGTTTGCGGCAGCCGAACATCATCTTCGCCCTGTTGCGCACGACCCGCAAATCTCCGCGCGCGATCGCGGCGTGATCTTCGCTCTCATGGGAGACGCACTCGATGGCGAGGGCCAATACCGCGAAGCGTTCGAGGCCTACGCCGCCGGCAATGCGGAACGACAGAGGCTGCACGGCCAGCGATTCCAGCGAATGCCCAATGCGATCGCGAGGCTGGATAATCTCATTGCGGCGTTCGACGAGAGTCCGGACGAACGCTGGCATGTTGCCGACAAGGCGAATGCGGGCGGGAACGGCGAGACCCGCCACGTTTTCCTGCTGGGCTTCCCCCGCTCCGGCACGACATTACTCGAGCAGGCGCTCGAGAGGCATCCAGACATCGTTACACTCGACGAGCAGGATTTGCTTTCCGATATGGCAGAACGGTTCCTGGGCAGCCGCGATGCGCTCGATCGGCTTTCGCTGCTCGACGAGAATTCACTCGCGATTCATCGCCACACCTATTGGCAACGCGTGCGCGATTTCGGTATCGAACTGCCGCACAAGGTTTTCGTGGATAAGCAGCCTTTCAATACGATCAAGCTGCCGCTCATCGCGAGACTGTTTCCGGCGGCCAAGGTGCTGTTCGCGGTCCGCGATCCGCGCGGCGTCGTGTTCAGCTGTTTCCGGCGGCAGCTCGACATCGATCTTCTGACGTTCGAATTCCTGACTCTCGAAGGCACCGCCCGGATCTATGACCGTTTCATGCGGATGGGCGAACTGTGCCGCAGCAAATTGGCTCTTGCGTTCTTCGATTGCCGTTACGAAGAGCTGGTCGCGGACTTCGATACCGCCACGCGCGCCGTTTGCAGGTTCCTCGGCGTGGAATGGGACCCGTCGATGCGCGACTTCGCATCGGCTTCCCGATCGGTTCGGCCGCACATGGCCAGCGCCCAACAGCTACGGCGCGGCCTTTACCGCGAAGGCGTGGACCACTGGTACAAGTACGAGGTGGAACTCAAGTCGGTCATACCCTTGCTCCGGCCCTGGATCGCACGCTTCGGGTATTCACCGGTGCAGCCTTCTCAAGGCTGAAACCGGGGGGAACCTTCCCGGGACCATCGTTGCGGAGCGGCCCTGGTCGAACAACGAAAAACGGCGGAAGCATCTTTGCTTCCGCCGTCGGCGATTCGAAATCGGCGCAGGGTCAGAACCTGACCCAAACACCATTGCGCCAGTAGCCGCGCCCGGTGTGTTCGCGCCAGACGAAATGCTCGCTCGGGCCCCATCTCCAATTGTCGGGATGAATGACCACCCCGAATTCCGGGCGATAAGCATAGGCACGCCTCACATGCCAGCACTCGCCGTCCGCATTGCACGCTACGGCGGCGGAGACGGTTGTCGCGGTAAGTACGACCGCTGCGGCACCTACGGCGGATGCAGCCGCCCATTTTACGAAGTTATTCATTCGCGTTCTCCCAATGTCAGAAAATCTCAAGACCAATTCAGCAACACGCAGGTTCGAGGCGGGTTCCCTGTGGCAGCCCATGCTACAACTCAGAGTGCCGTACCTCGATAGACCCTGCATCGGGACCCCTTCGCTTCACAAATGATAGCAATGAGCCGCTCCCCATTCCACCTCGCTGCGTGCGACAGACCTTGCCTGCTGCGATGACAGACGCCTTGCGCGCGATTCCGGCCCAGCCGACCGGCACCACCTGGCCGACGGGGGCGTGGCCCGTGGGGGAGCTTCCCCTGAAAACGGACCGAGACGAGCTCGGGCGGCTGGTCGACAACGCGTTCGGTCCGGCAGCCGAACTCGGGGAGACCCATGCCCTGGTGGCGATTGCGGGCGGAGGGCTCGTCCTCGAACGCTACGCCCCCGGGTTTTCCTGCGAAACGCCCTGCCCGTCTTGGTCGATGGCCAAGAGCATCACCCACGCCCTCGTCGGCATTCTGGCGGGCGACGGACTGATCGATATTCATGCGCCTGCACGTGTCGCGGAATGGCAGGCCCGCGATGATCCCAGGCGCGCCATCACTCTCGACCAGCTCCTGCGCATGTCGAGCGGATTGGCTTTCCTCGAAGCCTACATTGCGGACGAACCGTCGGACGTCATCGAAATGCTGTGGGGCAAGGGCAAGGATGACGTCGGGGCCTTTGCGGCGAGTTTTCCCCTCGCCCATCGGCCGGGTACCTTCTGGTCCTATTCGAGCGGCACCACGAACATTGTCGCGCGGCTTGCCGCCGACGTCGTGGGCGCGCGCGGACCGGCTTTCGAAACCTTCATGCGCGAGCGGCTGTTCGAGCCGATCGGCATGAAGAGCCCTGAGCCCAAATTCGATGCCGCCGGTACTTTCATCGGTTCGTCCTTCTGTTTTGCGACGGCGCGGGATTTCGCGCGCTTCGGACTGCTCTATCTGCGCGGCGGCGTCTGGAATGGCGTGCGCATCCTCCCGGAAGGCTGGGTCGATTACGCGCGGACCTCGACATTCCAGCAGACCACCGAGCAGGGCCGCTATGGCGCGCATTGGTGGCTCGGTATTGCGGGGCCGGGATCGTTCTCCGCCAACGGCTATGAGGGGCAGTTCGTCGTCGTCGATCCCGGGCGCGACCTCGTGATCGTGCGTCTCGGCAAGACATCGGCGGAGATTTCGGACCGCGTGAAGTCGTGGCTGCGCCAGGTGGCCGAATGCTTTCCGCTCGCCCAATAAGAAGAATTCACCACAACGACACGAAGGACAGGACCGAGAGAAAATTTAACGCGGTGGTCGCAGAGGATGCGCAGTGGGCGCAGGGGAAAAATTTGCGCGCCAGAGGCGCGCGATCGTTTCCCGCGTCCTTGGCGCACCCTCTGCGTCCTCTGCGTTGAATCCTTTTTCTTTGTGTTCTTCGTGCCTTTGTGGTGAAGGCTCTTTCATTCGCCTTCGCGGTAGAGCCAGGCGCCTGCCATCGTCGCGGCGACGATCTCGACCAGCCCGACCGCGATCATGATGCACACCATTTTAAGCGGAAAGATTCCCATGATGGCGGGAGGCGCATCGGCGAGCACGTAGCCGACGATCCATGTCAGGAGCGCGGCGATGAAAGCCGTTCCCGGGCCGATGCCGAAGCGCGGACGAATCGCGGCATAGGTCCACACCACGGCGATTCCGGTAACGAGACCGATGATGTTGAAGGCGATGATTTCGCTCGTGCCGACGGGCGCGCGGTTGAGCGAAGCCATCACGTCGCTCCACTGCCCCGCCAGAAACCAGCCGTTCAGCACAAACTCGAAAATGTCGATGATGATGCCGGCGACGACGCCGCCTATGAGCACGCGGCCGAGATCGATCCTGCCCATGGTGCTACCCCTCCCGAAGGTTCCCCAACCTGACATGGGAGCCGTACATGCGCCAGCCGGCGCGCATCATTTGTTGCATTCATGTAGTATTCAGCCTTACTTGTTCAGGATTGCCGAGTCGGGGCAGAAAAGGAAAACCTCCCATGAATCACATGACGAAATTGGCGATTGCCGCGGCGGCAATCGGCGCGATTGCGACAAGTGCGGCTGCGCCCGCCCAAGCCGGCGTGCATGTTTCGGTTGGCGTCGGTATCCCGGTGCCCGGTGTGGTGGTTGCCGCTCCCGCGCCGGGAGGTTGGTATGGACCGCCCGGACCGTGTGCCGGTTACGCCTACACCTACGGCGCGCCATGGGGCGAATGCGGCTACGACACCTACGCCGATCCCGTCTATATCGGCGGCGTCTGGTATCATGGCCCGTTCTATTCGCGCATGTGGCACGGACGACAATGGTTCTGGTGGCACGGCGGCTGGCGCGCCAACGAATGGCGCGGCGATCCGCTTGCCTGGCGCGCGTCGGTGCGCTGGGGCGATGGCGGTTTCTGGCGCGACGGCCATTGGAGCGATCGCCGCTGGGAAGGCCGCGGCATGGTTCGCGATCGGGATCGGGATCGCTGGCGCGATCACCACTAGGCGCATTTCGCCCGTTGATTGATTGAGGCTGCAGCCATGGCCGGTCTTCCGACCGGTCATGGCTTTTTCTTGCCAACCCTCCCTCAAGGGGAGGGTTGAACTCGAATACGCTGTCCCCACAACCGAGCTGAAGTTGGCACGCAGACGTTCTGACCGGCGAGATGTGCGACGGATTCATGTCATCGGACAACCTCAACGAGTAACTGCAGTGTGAGCAATCGAAGATTTGTCGCCGTCGACAATCGACGATCAATAGTTAAGCGGATAGCAAACCGCGCATCCTGATGAGTGCCCGCGAATCCAATGTGTTCGCGGTTTTCCTGTTTTTCATCACCTTCCGGAACGCTCGCGTTGCCAACAACGGCGAACGCACTTCTTCGCAATGCATCACGCGACCGTCACACTCGCGTCATCGGACCGCAAAAGTAGGAGCCCATTTTGGATCGCCGCAACCAGAGATGGGCGGCCGTCACCAATCCGTGATCCATAGGGGAGTAATTCGATGCAACCGACACGACCTTCGTTCAAGGCGCATTTGCGCAGTGGCGTAGCGGGGCTGGCCGCTTTGCCGATGATCAGCACCGCGGCTTTCGCCGTCGCAACGTTTCCTGGCGAGAAGCCGGTCAATGCCGAAGCCGCTCCACCGGCCCATATCGCGGTGGCCAAGGTCAAAACACCCCGCGGCAAGAACGACGACAATACGACGACGCCGATCAAGCACGTCATTATCATCGTCGGAGAGAACCGCAGCTTCGATCATCTGTACGCGACCTATGTGTCTCCATCAGGCGATTCGGTGCGGAATCTCCTCTCGGAAGGAATCGTCAACGCGGATGGCACACCAGGACCGAATTTCCCCAAAGCCAGACAGAAGCAGGCGTCAGATACGACGACGTACAGCGTCGGGCCGACGATCGCGGGGCCATACCATAAGCTTCCGCCGCCCAATCTGGCCTTTACGCCCGAATACACGAGCTACGCGGGAGCGCCCTGGGTCAACACCAAAGTCGCAGCGGAGTATGATTACGGCCTGTTGCCCAAGCAGCTGGACGCGGTAACCGGGGGCGCCTCGGGCCTGCCTCAAAAGACGATCGACACGCGCATCGCCAACGTCGATAAATTGCCGTCAGGTCCGTTTCAGCTTTCGCCGGGTATAGGTTCGGGCGACTACGCCGACAGTCCTGTGCATCGCTTCTACCAGATGTTCCAGCAGCTCGATTGCAGTGTGTCCTACGCGACCAAGGCAAATCCGAGCGGCTGCCAGGCCGATCTGTTTCCCTGGGTCGAGGTTACCATCGGGGCCGGATCCAACGGCAATCCCCCGCCAGCCAACATGAACGATGAAACGACCCTGGAAGGCGCGACCTCGATGGGCTTTTACAACGTGCAGCAGGGCGACGTTCCCTACTTCAAGTCGCTCGCCGACCAATACACGCTCCTCGACAATTATCACCAGCCAGCCAAGGGCGGCACGGGTCTCGACAGCCTCTATCTGGGCTACGCCGACGACCTCTGGTACAGCGACGGCAAAGGAAATCCCCAGACGCCACCGTCAAATCAGATCGAGAACCCCGATCCGTACGCGGGCTCCAACAACTGGTACACCCAGGACGGCTATTCCGGCGGCACGTACAGCAATTGCGCCGATTCGAACCAGAAAGGCGTGGCTTCAATCGACGCCTATCTTTCCGGGCTCGGCGTGAATCCCAACTGCGAAACGGGGCACTACTATCTTCTGAACAATTACAATCCCGGCTATATCGGCAACGGCCATCTGGCAGAAAAATCCCAGGGGCCGTACACGATCCCGCCTTCTTCGACCCCATCGATCGCCGACGTGCTGAATACGTACGACATCTCGTGGGGATACTTCGGTGAAGCGTGGCAGGCTTATGTCAACGATCCGAACTACTACGCGGAAGGTTCGGAATACTGCAATATCTGCAATCCCTTCCTCTATGAGACCAAAATCATGAAGGGCAAGAATCGGGACGGCGTTCCGTATCGCATCGCCAATCTCCACGATACGACCGACCTCTACGATGATCTCAGGACCGGCGACCTTCCCGCCGTTTCATATGTGAAGCCGAGCGGGGTCAATGACGGGCATCCGGAATCCTCGCAGATGGCGGCATTGGAGGGCTTTGTCCAGAAAATCGTCACTGAAGTGCAGCATAACAAGAAGCTCGCCGGCAATACCGCCATTCTGATCACGGTCGACGAAGGCGGCGGCTACTATGACTCCGGATACGTTCAGCAGCTCGACTTCTTCGGCGATGGCACGCGCATACCGCTGCTCATCGTCTCACCGTGGACCACGGGCGGCCATATTTCGCATGTCTATAGCGATCATGCCTCCGTGCCGAAGTTCATCGAGGCGAATTGGTCCCTGCCGACCATCACCGGCCGCAGTCGCGACAACATGCCCAACCCGATCACCAGCGGGAAGGATCCCTACGTGCCGACCAACGGACCGGCGATCAGCGATCTGATGGCAGCGTTCAACTTCTCACATTAGTATCGACTCTCTGCGATACGAAAAGGGCGCCTTCGGGCGCCCTTTTTGATTCGGGGAATCCACGGTTACCCCGTGGTCTCGCAAGGGGTCACGATTTCCTGCTCGACGTCTGCACACTTTGTTTGGCTATAAACAAATTCAGACGGAACTTTACGGCAGTCTTCGATGGCATTGAGGCAACGTTGCCCCCTCCGTCTCGCAGCTAATCCGCTGCTCGACACCTCCCCCACTTCGTGGGGGAGGAAAAGGGAAGCGCGAGTTTGGATATCTCCTCCCCTGCGCGGAACGCGTGGGGGAGGTGCCGAGGGAGCCCGGCGTCAGCCGGGCGAAACGAGGCGAAGGGGGCCGGTCGCAGGCAGTTTCAACCTGTCCCCAAATTCCCGAAGAGGCCTACCCCGCTTTTACCCGTTTGCGGCGGGCAGCGGGCTTGGCCGCGCCCGATTCCGCCCGCTCGACGGCGAGCCGGTCGGCCTCTACCTTTTCGCTGGCTTCCTTCGCCAGGCGCAGGGCCTTGAGCTTTGCGGTTTTGGCGTCCACCGCCGCGCGCTCTTTCTCAATCTCCTGGCGGACCAGCTCGTCGCGCCGTTCGGTGTGGGTGAAATGGCTTTGTGCGTTGCGGCGTACGGCTTCGCGGCGTTCGGACGGATCGGACATGGGACTGCTTTCCAAAAAAGGCTGGCCAGGGAGGCCGGGCCGCGCTTCTCGCGCCGCGTGACCGGCAACCTAGCATGAATATCCACGGATTGCGGACAATTGTCGTTCAGCTCAATATATGGTTGCGGGGCGGCCGGGGTTCAAGCGGGATGCTCGTTAACAAACTGATTCGCAAGGATTTTGTGGCAACCACGTCCTCCCGGCTTGCGGTCTTGGCCGAGGTCGGCGAATAGTGGGTTCGAGCCCGGGCGCGGTCGTATCCGGGCCCGGTCCTTCGGGCAATACGAGGGCTGCGAATCGGTGAGCGAGCGGCGGAGGGGCGGATCCCCGACCTATCCATGAGAAGAATGGTTCCGGTCGTGATGTGCGGCGGCGCGGGCACGCGGCTGTGGCCGGCTTCGCATCCGGCCAGCCCGAAGCAGTTCCTTCGGCTGACCGGCTCCGCTTCCACGTTCCAGCTGACGGTGCTGCGTGTGGCGCCGCTCGGCCGGCCGGTCATCATCGGCAACATCCAGCATGCCGATGCGATCGAATCCCAGCTCGCCGAAATCGGTGTCGAGGCGTCGATCCTGCTCGAGCCCTGCGTGCGCGATTCCGCGGCGGCCATTGCCGCAGCCGTGGTGACGATCGCGCAGGAAGATCCCGACGCGATCGCGGCCGTGGTTGCGTCCGATCATTACATTCCCGACGGCCAGGCGTTCCGGGCCGCCGTTCATGCAGCGGCCGAAGCGGCAGGGAGCGGCATGATCGTCACGCTCGGGGTGAAGGCGGACCGGCCCTCGACTGCTTACGGATACATAAAGGCGGGAACGGGACGCGATGGCGCCGTTGTGCCGGTCGAAGCCTTCATCGAGAAGCCGGATCTCGTGAAAGCCGCCGCCTATCTCCAAGCAGGCTATCTGTGGAACAGCGGCAACTTCATTTTCGCGATCGACACCATGCTGAATGAGATCGATCGTCATGCGCCGCAGGTTGCGGACGCCGCACGGCGGGCGGTGCGCGATGCCGAGCGCGCAGGAACCACATTCCGACTAGCCCCGAGCTTCGCGCGCGCGCCGAAAATCTCCGTCGACTATGCGGTGATGGAAAAGACGGACTGCGCCGCGGTGCTGCCGGTAGATTTTCTGTGGTCGGATCTGGGAGCGTGGAACGCAGTCCACGATGCCTGCGAAAAGGATGCGAAGGGCAATGCCGCGAGCGGCGATTGCATGCTGATCGGCGCCGAGCGGTCTCTGGTGCGCAACTCGACCGATGTGCCGGTTGCGGCGGTGGGCGTGAAGGATATTGCCATCATCGCGGAGCCCGGTGGAATTCTGGTGTGCGATCTTGCGGCGAGCCAGAATGTGAAGGCGATTGCCGCGACACTGGCCGCAAACGGACGGTCCGCGGGCGCCGGCGCGGGCACGCCGCCATCGACCCTCGCCGCCTGGGGCGCACGCTACGAACATTGGCTCAAGACCAGCGCCCTGCCGGTCTGGTGGGCGCTGGGTGCCGATCACGAGAATGGCGGCTTTCACGAACTGCTCGACCTCGACGCACGCGCGCCGCTCTCGCCTCGCCGCGCGCGCGTGCAGGCGCGTCAGGCCTTCGTCTATGCAGAGGCGGCGAGGCTCGGCTGGGGCGGCCCCGCACGCGAAGCCGCACTTCACGGCATGCTCTATTTCCGTTCGCGCTATCTTCGCGACGACGGCCTCTTCCGTACCCTGGTCGATGCGGACGGACATTCCCTCGATGAGACCGCGACGCTTTACGACCAGGCGTTTGCGCTGCTGGCGATGGCATCGCTGCACACTTTGCCGGGTGCTCCGGCCGGATTCGAAAAGGAGGCCGAAAAACTTCTGGCCGCAATCGACGGGACGATGCGCCACGAAGCAGGTGGATTCCGCGAGAATGCGAAGAGCCCCTTTCAATCCAATCCCCATATGCATCTCCTTGAAGCCGCACTCGCATGGTCGGAGACGGGCGGAGGCGAGCCATGGAACGCGCTCGCGGACGAGATCGTCGCGCTCTGCCTCAGGCGGTTCATCGATCCGGAAGACGGATTTCTGCGCGAGCATTTCACCCGGGACTGGCAGCCGGCGCTTGGCGAACTCGGCCGTCTGGTCGAACCCGGTCATCAATTCGAATGGGCGTGGCTGCTCGCGCGCTGGGCGCGCAAGCGGCACGAGCCCGCGGTCGAGTTCGCCGCAAAACGGCTGTTCGAGGCTGGCGCATGCGGCATCGATTCCGTGCGTGGCGTAGCCGTCGACGCGCTGAACGAAGACATGTCCATGCGCTCGAGCAGCGCACGGCTGTGGCCGCAGACGGAACGGTTGAAAGCGGCCTTGCTGCTTGGCGACGGGGCCGATGCCTCTTACATCGGGCACGCCCGTGGCGCCGCGGAATCGCTGTGGAAATATCTCGACGTGCCGACGCGCGGCTTGTGGCGCGACAAGCTTACGGCAACGAACCGCTTCGTCGAGGAGCCCGTGCCCGCCAGCTCGCTCTATCACCTTCTCGGCGCCGTTGCCGCGCTGAAACGGTCGCTGGCGTTGCAGGAGCCCGCCGTTCCCATCGCCGCGCAGTGAGGTTTGAATGTCGGGCGCCGGCGACATCGGAATTCCCGCGCTCCTCGCCCAGACGCTGACCGATCCCGAGGCCTATGCCGATGGGCGCATCCACGAAACCTATCGCTGGCTGCGCGCCAACAATCCGCTCGGCCTCGCGGAGATCGAGGATTTCGATCCGTTCTGGGTGGTGACCAGACACGAAGACATTCTCGCCGTCGGCCGGCAGAACGAGCTCTTTCACAATGGCGACCGGCCGACGACGCTGACCGGCCGCGCGGCTGACCGCAAGACGCGCGAGATCACCGGCGGCAGCCCGCATCTCGTCTATTCGCTCGTGCAGATGGACGCGCCCGACCATCCGAAATATCGCGCGCTGACCCAGGCATGGTTTATGCCGCCCAACCTCAGGAAGCTCGAGGAACGCATTCGCGCGATCGCCAGGCGCGCGGTCGATTCGATGTGCGCCAAGCCGGGCCGCTGCGATTTCGTGACCGACATCGCCGCGGGCTATCCGCTGCACGTGATCATGGAGATCATGGGCGTGCCGGAGGAAGACGAGCCGCGCATGCTTCGCCTCACGCAGGAACTGCTCGGGCCCGCCGATCCCGATACGGCGAGGGCCTTGAGCGCGTTGAGCGCAGAGCAGCGGTTTGAACTGATCCAAGCGACGGTCGAGGATTTCAACGCCTATTTCCGCAAATTGAGCGCGGAACGGCGCGCGCATCCGCGCGAAGATCTCGCGACATTGATCGCCAATGCGAAAATCGACGGCGCGCCCATCTCCGACATCGGTGCCATGGGCTACTACATTATTGTCGCCGCCGCCGGTCACGACACCACTTCGTCGTCGACCGCCGGCGCGATCTGGGCGCTCGCAGAAGATCCGGCCGAGTTCGCGAAGGTGAAGGCCGATCCGTCGCTTATACCCGGTTTGGTAGACGAGGCGATCCGCTGGACGACGCCGGTCAAGCATTTCATGCGCTCGGCAACCGCGGACACCGAATTGCGCGGTCGGAAAATCGCGAAGAACGACTGGCTGATGCTCTGCTACGCGTCGGGCAACCGTGATGAGGACGTATTCGAGAATCCGTTTGTCTTCCGCTGCGACCGCAAGCCCAACCGGCATCTGTCGTTCGGTTATGGCGCGCATCTCTGCCTTGGCCAGCATCTCGCCAAAATGGAAATGCGGATTCTGTTCGAGGAACTCTTGCCGCGGCTGAAATCGCTCGCGCTCGACGGCGAGCCGAAGATGACGAAAGCCTGGTTCGTCAACGGCCCGAAGACGGTGCCGATCCGTTTCGAGCTGGCGTGAATTGTCTGACGAAACCCCTCACCCATTTCTGAACAGAATTCGCCGCGCGTATCTGGATCCCTCTCCCACAAGGGGAGAGGGTATTCCGAGTCCCGCATCAACGCCGGTAGATGAGCACGTGGTGTCCCCTCTCCCCCTGTGGGAGAGGGGTCAAGCAAACTGTCCTATCAACCGCGAAATCGCGGGTGAGGGGGTGCATGAGACTTACAAAACCACCATCAGCAGCGCCTCCGCGGGCGCCTTGCTGCGGTTGCGGATGGCGTGCGGGCGGTCGGCGCGGTAGCGGATCGTGCCGCCCGCGGTCACCACGCTTTCTTCATTGTCGACGGACACGACCAGCTCGCCCTTCAATACGGAGAGATGCTCCGTGGTGCGCGGCTGATGCGCGGTCGAGACCAATTCGCCTTTCGGCTCGCAATCGAGCAGGTACCACTCAAGGTGTCCCGCTAATTGCAGCGGGCCCAGAATGCGCAACCGGCACAGCCCGTCCTCGCTGGTCAGCCACGGCGTCGCATGCTCGCCGATGACATCGACGATCGGGCTCTGCACCGAGCCGCGCAGTAGCTCGGGCAGATCGACTCTGAGCGCGGTGGCCAGCCGCCAGGCGATGCCGACGGTCGGATTGGTGCGGTCCTTCTCGATCTCGTGCAGCATCGAGCGCGAAATGCCCGCAAGCTGCGCCAGCGCCGCCAGCGAGAGCTTGCGCTCCTTCCTGAGGCGCGCGACGGCCACCGCAATGCTGGGATCGTTCCCTGACATGTCCTATATCTTGGATTGCGTCGTACCAATATAGCGGATAAACAGGCCATAACGAAACAGAGTGGGGAAGCCATGTTCGCCATCCTGAAAGCCCGCCCCGAGCAGGGGCTCTGGCACGCCGATGTGGAAAGCCCGAGGGCGCCCGGCCCCGGCGAAGTCGAGGTCGCGGTCAGCATGGCAGGGGTGTGCGGCACCGATTTCCATATCTGGAAATGGGACGAATGGTCGTCCCGCCGGGTGAAGCCGCCCATGGTGGTGGGCCATGAGTTCGTGGGCCGCATCGCCCGCGTCGGCGAGGGCGTGCGCCATCTTTCGCCCGGCCAGCGCGTCAGCGCGGAGTGCCACGTCACCTGCGGACATTGCCGGCTCTGCCGTACGGGCCGCGCCCATCTGTGCCGCGAGACCTCGATCATCGGCGTGGATCGCGTCGGCGCCTTTGCCGAACGCGTGGTGGTGCCCGCGAAAAACGCGTGGGTGGTGGACGATGCGATTGCCGATCGCCACGCCGCCGTGTTCGATCCTTGCGGCAACGCGATGCATGCGGCGACCATCGTTCCCCTCGCCGGCCGCGATGTGCTCATCACCGGCGCCGGCACCATCGGCCTTTTCAGCATCGGCATCGCCCGCAGCCACGGCGCGCGCAAGGTGATCGTGACCGAGCCTTCGCCCTATCGCGCGCAGATCGCCAGGGACCTCAGGGCCGATCGCGTCATCGATCCGCGCGCGGCCGATGCGCGGACGCAAATTCTCGAAGCGACGGACGGCCAGGGCCCGGAAATCGTGCTCGAGATGAGCGGCAACGCGAGTGCCCTGCGCAACGCGCTCGAAGTGGCGAGCAACGGCGCCCATATCGTGCTGCTCGGATTGCCGTCGTCCGACGTGACGCTCGATCTCGCCGAGACCGTGATCATGAAGGGCGCGACGCTGCACGGCGTCACCGGGCGGCGCATGTTCGAGACCTGGTACGACGTCTCGGCATTCATGCTGCGCAATCCCGACGTCATGGACCGCATCCTGACGCACCGGCTCGCAGCCCAGGATTACGCGACCGGATTCGATCTCATCTCGGCGGGAAACTGCGGCAAGGTTCTTCTCGATTTTGCAAAGGTGGCGGCATGAGCAATCCGGTCATCGAGCGGCTTGAAGGCGAGCTCGCGAAGGCGCGCGAAGTCGGCAATTACAAGACCCTGCACGAGCTCGAGACCGCGACCAAGGCGCATGTGGTGGTCGCCAATATCGGCGAAGTGCTGCTCATGTGCTCGAACGATTATCAGGGCTTTGCCGCGCATCCCGCCGTCGTTGCCGCCGCGCGCACCGCTCTCGACCGCTACGGTGTCGGACCCGCTTCCGTGCGATTCATTTGCGGCACGCTGATGATCCACGAGCAGCTCGAGCGCAAGATCGCGGAGTTTCTCCACACGGAATCCGCGATCACCTATTCCTCCTGCTGGTCCGCCAACACCGGCCTGTTTTCGGTGCTCGCAGGTCCGGGCGATGTGGTGCTGTCCGACGAGCTCAACCATGCCAGCATCATCGATGGCTGCCGCATGGTGGGGAAGGAGGTCGCGCGCGACGTCTACAAGCACGGCGACGCGAACGATCTGGAGCGGCTTCTGCACAAGCATGCCGACCGGCGCGGCAAGATCGTCGTCACCGACGGCGTGTTCTCCATGGAAGGCGACCTCGCGCCGCTGCCCGAGATCGTGAAGCTCGCGAAATCGCACAATGCGCTCGTCGTTGTCGACGATTCCCACGGCGTGGGCGTGGTCGGGCCGTCCGGGCGCGGAACGGTGGAGCATTTTGGCCTGCTCGACCATGTGCAGATTCATACGGGCACGCTCGGCAAGGCGCTGGGCGGCGGCGCGGGCGGCTATGTCGCAGGGCCGCGCGTGGTGATTGACTCACTCATCCAGCGCTCGCGGCCGCATCTCTTCTCGAATGCGGTGCCGCCTTCCGTTGCCGCCGCGGCACTCGAAGCCATCCGTCTGCTCGAGAAAGAGCCCGAACGCGCGGACCAATTGCGCGCGAAAGCCGAATTGTTCCGCCAGGCACTAAAGGCGAAAGACATCCAGCCCCTCGAGGGCGAAGGCGCGATCGTGCCCGTCGTTGTCGGCCAATCGGTGAAGTCGAAAGCCATCAGTCAGGATTTGCTGAAGGGCGGGTTGCTGGCGACGAGCTTCTCGTTTCCGGTCGTCCCCGAAGGCGCAGCGCGCATCCGTTTCCAGGTCTCCCAATCGCACAGCGAGAAAGATCTTCACTGGGCTGCCGGGCTCATCGCCGACACCTTTCACAAACACGGCGCGACGCCCCTCGCCCACGCCTGAGCCGTCCCACCCCTCACCCGCGACGCAACGGTCGAGAGTTCTCGCACTTGGCCCCTCTCCCACAAGGGGAGAGGGAAGGATTCGCGTTTAATCAACCACTGAAAATTAGCGCGTGGTGACCCCCTCTCCCGTTGTGGGAGAGGGCTTCGGGATGAGGCGCGAGCTACCGTCTCGACGCCGGTGAGGGGTATCGAAAACGCGGCCACGCCCCCGCAATAGAATCGTCACGTTCCCTGCGCTACGCTGTGCGACGCAACCGAAGGGGCACGCATCATGTCGGGAGAGCATTTCGTATCCATCGTTACCATGGTCATCATCGGCTTCGTCATTCTCGTTTTTCTGTCCGCCACCTTCTTCACCGTCGAGCAGCAGAGCCGCGCGATCATCGAGCGCTTCGGACGCTACGTGCGCACCGCCTCGCCCGGCCTCAATGTGAAGGTACCGCTGATCGACGGTGTCGCCCAGCGCGTGTCGCTGCGCGTGCAGCAGCTCCCGGTGGAAGTGGAAACCAAGACGCTCGACAATGTGTTCGTGAAATTATTCGTCGCCGTGCAGTACCGCGTGGTGGAAGGGCAGGAAGCGGATTCCTACTACAAGCTGCAGAATCATGTGGACCAGATTCGCTCCTACGTTCTCGACGTGGTGCGCGCCAAGGTTCCGAAGATGAATCTCGACGAGGTGTTCGAGAAGAAAGACGAAGTCGGCACCTCGGTGAAGACCGAGCTCGACGCCTCGATGAAAATCTACGGCTTCGAAATTCCGAACGCGCTCGTCACCGACGTGAATCCGGCTGACAACGTCAAGGCCGCGATGAACGAAATCCAGACGCAGCAGCGCCTGCAGGTCGCCGCGGCGGCGAAGGGCGAGGCCAATAAAATCCTGGTGGTGAAGAACGCGGAAGCCGAGGCCGAATCCAAACGCCTTCAGGGCGAAGGCATTGCCAAGCAGCGCCGCGCCATCGTCGACGGGTTGCGCGAATCGATCGCCGCCTTCACCGACAAAATCGGCGACGTCACGGCGCCGGAGGTTCTCAAGCTGGTGCTGATGACGCAATATTTCGACACGCTGAAGGAGATCGGTGTCTCCTCGGGCAGCAAGGTGATTCTGATGCCGCACGCACCGGGCGGAATGTCCGACATTTCCGAACAGCTGCGCGCCGCGATCATCTCGGGGAACGAGACGACGAAGAGCGGGACGTGACGCGGGCTATCGCTACGGCGAGGATTGGTCCGGGCTCAATTTAAAGGGAAGGGTATTGCATGCGCGAACTTCGCACTCTCCTGTTCGGATGTCTGAGCCTCGCGGGCTTGGCGCTCCCGCCCGCATCGGCGGCCGTACTGATTCCCGTGCCCGCGGTTTCGAATTCGACGCTCACGACCGCATTCGCGATCAACGACAATGACATCATCGCGGGCAGCTTCATCGGCGCCAGCGACGGCGTCGAACACAGCTTCTTCGGGTCTCTCGACGGCACCTACACGACCTTCGATGCGGGCACGGGCGGCAGCGAAGCGCGCGGCATTAACGACGGCGGTCTCATCACCGGATTTTCGAATTCGCAGAATGGCAATACCGCCAACGAGCCCGCCTTTGAGCGCAAACCCGGCGGCAAGATCGTGAATGTGACGATTTCGGGCCAGCAACTCTATGGCAATCCTCAGGGCGTCAACAACACAAAGGGCAAGTTCGCAGGCACGCGCTGGGACCAGGGCGAACACGAAGCCGTCGCCTTTGTCGGCCGCAGAGGCCAATGGAAGCGCGACGTCAGAATTCCGGACGAGCATCAGGCCAGCACCGCGGGCGGGATCAACAGTTCCGACGTGGTCGTGGGCTCATACTTCCAGCCGCCGACTCACGGCTACATCGTGAGCGGCAAGACCCTGACGACGGTCGATTACCCGTCCTCCGAAAATCAGGGCACCACGCTCGAAGGCATCAACGACAATGGATTGGTGGTGGGACAGTGGGTGGATTCGTTCGGCGACATCCATAGCTTCCTGCTCGATCCCACGACAAACATTTTCACCGACATCAAAGTCAGCGGCGCAACGAATGTCGAGGCCTGGGCCATCAATACGGCCGGCGCTGTCGCTGTCAGCACCGACATCGGATCGTTCGTCTGGTGCGCGAAAAAGAGCCAGTGCCCGTCAGGCGGAACGGAAGTCGCAGCGCCGGTCGATGCCGTTGCTCCGCAGATTAATTACGAACGCGCGCGCTGAGCGCCTTTGCGGGCCTGGGTTCCGGAGCGGCGCTTCGGCATTGCCGCCGCAAGCACATCGTTAGCCGCGATCTTGATTGCCCGTGACGCTTCGGACACTACGAGTCCGTCAGCGCGCTCCACGATACGAAAGTCAGGAACAGCATCGACACCCGATCGGCGCCGAGCGGTCCGACGAACATCTCGGTCTCGAGCCAGGTCTTGCGCTGAAAGGTAATTCCGGTCGTGACCCGAACGGGCACCACCCGCGTGCGCACCGGATCGAAGACCTCGCGCCACCGCGTCTCGATTTCCGGCGGCAAAAAATCGTGAATGAGCCGCCCCGTCATCGGGCCGAAGACCTGCTCCCATTTCGTGCCCGCACGGCGAATGAAATAGTCCACATCCGGGCCGGGCTCCGCGCGGACCTCGACAAGTCCGACATGCTCGGTGAATTTGTGCATCGCCGCGGGTTTGAGGTCGGCGCGGGTGGGCATGGTGCGGCCGGCGCGGCACGACTCCCAGTATTCATGTGCAAGCCTCGTCGCGGGCCGCGTAAACTTCAGGTTCCAGTCAAAACGAAGAGGCCGAACCGATTGGCCCTGCACGCCGATCACGGATTTTCCCCAAGGTTCAACCCGCCGCAATCCAAGCCTATCACTGTAGTCTGTTTCATCCAAGCCGGCGCAGGGCGCTCTTGCTATTTGTGATTGGACCGAAATCCGGAGCGTGTTAGGGTTCCCTATCGCTCGCGCGTATCCCGCATGCTGGCAACAGAGAGACTTCAGGGACATCCTCCAAGACGGTGCCCGTACTCCCGCAAAACCATGGGAGTGCGCAGCGATGCAGCACGTATCTTCAGACATCGACCATTTCTTGAAGCGTGCCGAACCGGCCGACGCATTTGCGGGCGCGGAACCCGATGCAGTGTCGAAAGAGGGCTCGCAGAAAATTGCCGCGTCGGGGTGGCTTGTGGCCGAACGTCTGCTGGCGCAGCGAACCGGCGGCGAACTGCTCGTTCACTAGTCCATACCTCCGTTCGGCGGGGTTACGATGCGCGAGCAAATCCAGGCTGGGCCCCTATTCTCGGTTGAACAGTTTTCGACCCTGAATTTTGACGGTCCACAATACGACGGTTTTGCGGTCGTGCGCCGTGAAGCTGGATTGCCCCCTAAAATCATGGGTGTGTATGTCTCGGGCGTTAGGGCAGAGGCAGCCGCCGAACGGCTTAGGGATGAAACGCGCGGTACAAATGGGCGAAGTACAATTTTGGACACCCGCTCCACCAAATTAGGGGATTTATATAGCATTGTGACCCATTGACGACTTTTTCTAAAAAGTTTACCAGATTCACTAGTGTCGATTCTTGCGCCTGAGGTGCAGGTCAGTCGGGACTGGCTGGTGAACCTTTCACCCGCAACTGCGGTAGCCGTTGTCCAGCGTCGTGAGACGCCGGAACCCAGAGAAGGAGAGCAAAGCATGAGTCAGCAAAGCTAGCAGTCCGCACCGGCAAAGGTGCATCGGTCGCACGCCCCGCACTAAGAACAAGCGCGTACTGAGCAAGCCATAAGTCAGCAAATCGTCAAAAACTCCAACCGCTGAAACGCGGACGGGACAGGCTTGTCTTTGACACAGCCTTGCCCGCCCCGTCGCGCGTCAGCAATGCGCCCTGAAAGGAGCGCTACGCGAAATGACTTGGGTAGACCCGTACCACAGGATTCGCTTCTGCCGCGTTGAATACGTACGCGGTTATTGGCGGAAACTACCATCACGCAAGACCCCGGCGGCGCGCAAGCGTCGTTCGGCGCTCGCGCAATGAGATAACGTCTTTTGCTTTCTTGCCGGGCGGCGCGCGTTTCTTCTTCTTGCCGCCCGGTGGCTTTTTCTTCTTAGAGCGGTCGATGTTGGCCTGCACTTCCCTGGGATCAACGTCAATGAAGCGTTCCATCGCCTCATTGAACGGCATATCCAGCCCGAAATCCTCGCCCATAGGTTTGCGCGGCATCATGCGATTAATTCCGCGTAGCGCAGACGGCGACCGTCAGACATTTCCAACAGGGAATCAAACCGCGGCGCTTCCGGCAGATCGCGGCGATTGTGCCGCCATGTGCTTTCATCGACATACCGCTCTAAGTGTTTGCGAGAAACCCAATGGTGCGTGCCGTAAATCTGGCGTTTCAACTGCGCCCAGAAGGACTCCACGCCGTTTGTGTGCGCGCGACCCCGCACGTATTCGCCGTCTGCGTGATCAACGGCAACGTGCGGATATTTCTTGCCCAGATGCTTGTAGCCAACCCACTTGTCCGTCGCGACAAGCTCCACGCTTGGAGAAACCGTCTCATCGACAAAGCGCTCTAGCGTTTCTGCTCGCACGTTTTCGACTACGCGCGCCACGACGCGGCCCTTGCGCTGGAGGGCTCCCACAACAATCGCCTTTCCAGTGCCGCCAGTGACACCGCTCTTGCCACGTTGGCTGTAGCGCTTATTGCGGGCCTTCCCACCAACGAACGTCTCATCAATCTCGACTTCTCCGCCCATTGGTTTGTTGAATGAACGGGTGCGGGCGGCGTGGCGCAGGCGGTGCATAACGAACCACGCGCTTTTCTGAGTGATATCCAAGTCCTTGGCTAGCTGGACGCTTGAAATGATTTTCTTGTGTTGTGTGACGTACCACACGGCCAACATCCAAGTCCGAAGCGAAAGTTTGCTGTCCTCGAAAATGGTCCCGACTTTGATCGAAAAGCGCTGTCGACAGTCGGCGCATTTGTGCGTCCGCTTATCCGAGAAATGATAAAGGCTGGTCGATCCACAGTACGGGCAGAACTCGCCATCGCGCCAGCGAATAGCTGTGAAATGGTCGATTGCAGTCTGCTCATCAGGGAGTGCCCTCATCAATTCGAGAAGGCTTGAAAATTCCTTTTGTTTTGAAGACATTAGCCGCAACCCGTCGATTTCGATGGGTCACTATACTATATAAATCCCCAAATTAGGACACTGAGGGGCAAATTCGGACAGTACCCAGGCTTGGGCAGTGCTCCAATTTGAATGGCGCGCGGACCTGAGTTCTATTTTGCGTGAGGTACGAATATCGACACACCCAAGAGGAATGCGCCGACCACTATGATGAGTGCCCCGGCCTGAGTGGTCTTTTCACTCCCCTCGCCACGGGACCATGTGGAAACACCCACTAAGCCGAGCCCGGCAACAATCAGAACTGTTCCCATAATAGCCGGTAAATCGTTGATGCTCATTGCTTCGCCTCCCCGCCTGCCGCTATCGCGACGTCTGCTCGACCAATTCTTCCAGCATCCACAGCCTATCAGAAACACCTGCCGCCATGGCAGGGTGATCCAAGGGCTCTTGTGCAGGCGCACGAAATTGCAGTGCACGAAATGCAGGGACACCGCCCAAGCCAGCGCAGGCTTGCGGCGACCAGCTTTTCTGCCGTGCCGGAGGTGCATGATGGGGGTCGTGACCGTGAGCGTGGCGATCATCTGAAAAAGCCATGCAGCCGGAAGCGGTTGCCAATGCGCTGCACGCATGTTGACGCAATAGTGCACGAACATCACGTTCTCACGGCTCACGAAGGAAACCTCCATGCGCGCTCCCGCATTTCTTGCCGTCCTGATCGCCGTCGCCGCAGCTAGTGCCGCACATGCAACGCCTGCGCAAACCATCGACGCCAACAAGAGCGCGTCCGGGGGCGTGGCCTGGGATCGTCCGGGCACGCTTGCTCTTGACTACGCCTATAAGGGCCAGGGCCTCACCGGCGCCGTGCACACGCGGTACGACCTCGCCGGCAAAGGCTTCGTGGACAGCTACGCCATCGGCCCGCAATCCGGCGCCAGCGGCTTCGACGGTGTCCATACGTGGCAGCAGGAATCCTCCGGCACGGTGACGGACCAGAGAGGCGGCGATGTGCTGCCGCTGGCATTCAATGAAGCCTATCGCGACGGCAATCTATGGTGGCACAGCGATTTCGGCGATGCGTCCGTCACCGACCTGGGAGACAAAAAGGACGCCGGCGATATGTACGCGGCGCTGACTGTCGTGCCGCAATCCGGGAAACCGTTCGACGCCTGGTTCGATGCAAAAACGCATCTGCTGGCGCGCACGGTGGAGGTGCAGGGCTCGCAAACCATCACCACCTTCTTCTCCGATTATGCGCCAATCGACGGATTGGACATCGCGCGCAAAGTGGTGATCGACGACGGCACCGGAGTCGCAAACCGGCAGACCCAGACATTGACCAAAGCCGCGCTGCTGCCACCGGACGCTCCGCAAAACTTTGCCGCGCCGAAAATCTCGCTGCACGATTTTTCCATCGCCGGCGGCGCAGCGGAGACGACGGCGCCGTTCCGGCTCATCAACAATCACATCTATGCCGATGTATCGGTGAACGGCTCGAAACCTCTCACCTTCATCTTCGATACGGGCGGGCACGACATTCTCACTCCCGAGACGGCAAAACGGCTTCGCATACGTGCGGAAGGTCACCAGACCTCGACGGGCGGAGGATCGGGCTTCGCACAAAGCGGCGTGACGCGCGTCGCCTCCCTGTCGGTCGGCAAGGCGACGACCACCGATCAGCCGGTCTCGGTTTTGAATTTTGGACCTCCCGGCGTCGAGGGCATCGATGAGCAAGGCATGATCGGCTACGAGTTTTTCGCCCGCTTCGTCACCCGCTTTGATTACGGTGCCCACACGATCACGTTCATCGACAAGGCGCGTTTCGATCCGAAGGACGCGGGCACGCCCATCCCCATCGTCTTCTACAACCAGCTGCCGCAGCTGGAAGGCAGCTATGACGGAATAGCGGGCCGCTTTTGCATCGATACGGGCGCGCGCACGACGCTGATCCTGACCGGCCCGTTCGTGGCGGCGCACGAACTGCGCGCCCATGCGACAAACGGCATCGAAGCCATGACCGGATGGGGCGTCGGCGGCCCGACGCGTTCGTTCGTGACTCGCGGCGGCGAGCTGAAACTGGGCGACGTGGTGGTCGAGCATCCGCTTGCCATGCTCAGCACCGACAAGGGTGGTTCCGACGCGTTCGACGCTTTCGGCAACAATGTGGGAGGCGGCATCCTCAAACGGTTCGTTGTGACGCTCGATTACGACCACTACACGATGTATCTGAAACCCGTATCGGAGCCGGTTGCCGATCTTGATACCTTCGATCGCTCGGGTATGTGGATCAATGGCGATCCCGCGGGCTTCAAGATCGTCGAGGTATCGAAAGGCGCGCCGGCCGACGAAGCCGGCCTCCAGAAGGGCGACGTGATCGTCGCAGTCGATGGCAAGCCCGTCAGCGGCATCGCGCTCTACGATTTGCGCACCCAGTTGCGCAACGATGCTCCGGGAACGGCCATCACCTTCTCGGTGAAACGCAATCACCGGACGAAGGACGTTGCCGTGACACTCAGGGATTTGGTCTAACGCGCCGAATCAATGGTTCGTGACACAGAAAAAGTTTTAACGCGGAGGACGCGGAGGCAGCGCAGAGGACGCGGGGAAGAAGAATCGCGCGCGCTTTGGCGCGCAACGTTGCTCTGCGTCCTCCGCGCATCCCCTGCGTACCCCGCGCTGAAGTCTTTTTTTGAAAACGAGTCACTTAGCCGCTTTATGTGCTCTTTTGCCGGTGCCGGATGTGCATGATGACTATCGTGACGACGAGCCAGGCGATCGTCTGCAGCACCAGCCCGGCAATGGAAAGCGCGAGCGGGGCGGCGGTCACCGGAACGAGCCGGGCGGCGACCGGATCGATTTTCATTATTCCGCTCTCATGCGCGATGAGCGCCGCGGTCATGGCCTGGCGCGACCAGTAGGCGCCGATGAGAAGCCTGGCGACCTGCTCGCCGAGCCACGACAGATGGGAGACCATGCCGCTCCCGAATATCAGCTGGGGCGCCAGCGCGAGCGGCACGACGACCGCGGCCTGGTCGCGGCTGTTGCTCACCGCCGAAATGATGAGGCCGATCGCCACGCCGTTCACCGCGGCGAGCGAGGCCAGCAGAAATTGCTCCCAGAGCTGCCCCGGAATTTCCCGAACCAGCAGGCCGCAGACCAGCATCAGGAGCAACACCTCGCACACGGCAAACAGCGACATCACGAGAAACTTGGACAGCACGAAAGCGGCCGTCGAAAGGTTGATGTCGCGCTCGCGCAGATAGATCGGCAGTTCGCCCACGATGGCCTTGGCCGCGCCGGCACAGCCGATCCAGATGCAGGTGATCCCGAGCACGACCAGGAACGACACCTTCGAGCTGCCCAGCTCGAAGCCCTTGCCGAAATCGCTGAAGGCAAAACCAAGGAGAGCGCCTACGACCACCGATTGCACGGTCGCCATGGCGAGCGTGCGCACATCGCCCGCGAGCAATGACAGGTTGCGGCTCGTGAGGATCGCGAACTGTCGGAGCGAATCGCGGACGCGCGCGACAAGGGAGCCGTGACCGCGCTGGGGTGGCTCGCCGGTTTTGTGCTCATGGGCGCGGCCGATGGCGCGCAGATGGAAAGCCTTCTCGAAGCGCTCGTGCCATGCCTCCGCGCCGTCGCGGGCGATCGTCTCGAACACCCGGCCGAGCCGGCGAATTTCGAAAAAGGCGCGCAATTGCGAGGGGCTGCCGCAAAAGGTGACGAGGCCACCTTCGCCCATGACGATGATGGCATCGGCGACCTCCTCGATATTGGCGAGCGTGTGGGTGACGCAGACGATGGTCATTCCGCGTCCGACCAGGCGCTTCAACAACTGCATGATCTCGCGGTCGGTCGCTTCGTCGAGCCCGCTCGTCACCTCGTCGAGGAACAGAAGGTTCGGGCGGCTCAGGATCTCGGTTGCGAGGCTCGCGCGCTTTCTTTCGCCGCCGCTCAGACTCGCGATTTTGACATCCAGCCGCCGATCGAGGCCCACGCTGCGCGCCGCATCGGCGATGATAAGATCGCGCGCGTTCGCGCCCATGTCGGCCGGCAGACGCAGCCGCGCGCAATAGGTGAGCGCCCGCCTGAGCGTAAGAAATTCGTGGAGCGGATCGCTTTGCGGCACATAGGCGATGTCCTGCTTGAGCAGCGAGAAGCATTCGTGAACGTCGAAACGCCCCAGCTTCACGGCGCCGCTCGTCGGCCTCTTGCGCCCGGAAATGACATTCATCAGCGTCGATTTGCCCGAGCCGCTGGCGCCGATCACGCAGACCAGCTCTCTGGGAGGAAGCTCGAGCGTCACATTGCGAAGAAGAAACAGGGGCGCCTTTCGCTGAATCTGCTTGCAGACTGCATAAGCGCCGAGCGTGGCGCCCTTGGCGTGGCTGCGAACCTCCACCGCGGCGCCGTCGAACAGGAGAAGAAATGTTCCAATCGAAATGTGATCGCCGGCCTTCAGCGGGGTTATCGCCGAAATCATTTCGCTGTTCACCCAGGTACCGTTGGTGCTTTCCAGATCTTCGATGCACCACGTGCCCATTCTGACGACGAACCGCGCATGGCAGCGGGAGACGGTTGGGTGGTCGAGATAGAGGACCCTCTGTTCGCGCTCGGGGGCATGAGACTCGTCGCGGCGCATGATCAGAAGATCATGCGCCACCACCACGCGATGCGGGGCTTTTGCGCCGGCGGCGATTCGTTCTGGACCTGATAACAAATGTGCTGACATCGCGATCCGCTATCCTCCAATTGATAACGGGTGAGGCGGCATTTCGATTGCCGTGCAATGTCGATTCCGTGGGACCACCTCATGGTTACAAGGCGCTTTTCGCACCCCTCACCCCCTTGCGCATTCCGCCCTCCCCCTGAGGGACGGTCGAAAATTGCGAGCACCTTGCCAGCAAAAAGCGATGTGGGAGCGATCAAGAAAGGCGGGAGCGATTTTCGGGGAGGGGTAAGGTTGCATTACCCCTCCCCGCAATTCTTTTTCTTGCTTCGCGAAAAAGAATTTCGACCTCCCTCAAGGGGAGGGTTGATAGTGACGCCGCCTTTCGCGCAACAGCGCGAAGGGCTCAATGCAGCTGCGGTCGCGCCGACATCCAGCGCGCCCATGCGCTGAATCCAGGATCGATGCGGTCGAGCCGGCGCAACGTCTCTGCATTGCCCAGACTCGCGAACTTCGCTTCGCCGGGCGGAAACGCCGCGCGCACTTCTGACAGGAATTCCAATCCCCTCTGCGCATAGACCTGTTTGATGCGATCGAAAAACTGCCCCTGATACCAGCTGTAGTTGTCGCCATGCGCGGTCAGGATCGTCATGTACAGCGATTCGAAATCGTCGAGAGACACGTAGCGTTGCGGGCGACCGTTTCCTGCCTGGACGACGTCGAACAGCCATAAGAGGTCGCGACGTTCCCGCTCCACGTAGCAATAGAGCACATACGAAGCGAGCATCTCGTTGAGCCAGCGCGTGCCGGGAACGATGCCATATGCATCGATGATCGCATGTCCGAGTTCATGACCGCCGATAAGATCGCCGGCCTGCGCGTTCGCCTGCACCCAGCTTATGCCGCGTGCATCGACGGACTTCACCACCGCAGGATCGACGTCTGTCTCTTTTGGGAAAACGCCCGCCGCATCTGCCCAGTTTGCAGGCATCATCGCGACGGCCGGATCGCCGGTGACCGAAGGCATCGGATATGGCAGTTGGCGCTCCGTCTGTGCCCATTGCTTCTTGTCCAGAACTGCCAGCGATAACGGCAATTCGACATGGAGCTCCCGCCGGTAGAATGCGAGTTCGTCGCTCATGAATTGTTGCAGGCTGCGAGCGTGCCGTTCGTATCCCGGCGTGTAGTAAGTCGGTACTGCGCCTTCAAGCGTCGGGTCCTGCAAACTTTTCACCCGGTCGAGACGGCCGGCATCGAAGCCGTGAGTGGCCGCCATAGTGGCGGCCGCAGGTGGTTCGACAGAGGACGAAGAAGCAGGCGTTTTTCGGGGAGTCGTGTCCGGCGATTCCGCACGCACCTGCCATGCGAAGGCGGTCAGCAACAGGCAAGCCGTGGGGATAATCAGACTGCGGCAAAAAGCGCACATCGTTTGAGCTCTTCGAATCTCGCAACGGAAATCGCTGAATGAGACCATCTGGACCTTATTCCATGGACTGCAGCACAAATGTAACAACGTTCGCGGCGACGAGAGCCGGCGCACCCCATTGTAAGGCGGGGCTAAGCCGGCGGTGACGGAAGGTGTCGATGGCCGCCGCGCCGATGACGAGTGTCAACATGGACAGTAAAACGACCAGTGGAGCTTCACCGCGAACAAAGATGCCAGTGATACGGCCGAGCGCAGGCGGGAGCAGGCTGAGAGTGGCAAGCAACATCAACCTTTTGTGGATATCCGGGCGGTTGCGCTTCCACACGGCGGTCAGCACAAATGCGGCAAATGCGACCAGATACAAGCCATCGAAGGCGAGCAGAAGCAGGACGAATTTTGGATTGAAGGGCATCGTGCGTCTGGCGACAGCGTTGAACAGCGTGATGGCGCCGACGACCGTAATGACGGGTGCGAGCGTTGCTCCGATCGTGCCGAGTTTGCGATGGATGTCGCGCCGGCTCGCCGACACCAGCACGACCTGGACCAGAAAAAGCGCGAACCACGACGTCATGAGCAGTCCGTGCAGATCCAGCCACAGAGAAAGCGATGTCGGCTTGAAGAGCGGCCGCAGATAGTAGCTGCGCGCGAAACCGGCGAAGACGATTGCGGCAGCCACGGCGCCCGCTGCCGCATGGAAACGGCCATCCGGGCGGCGGCCTGGAATTTCGCTCATGTCGCGAGTCGGCAGCCGTGACGGCAACGAAAGATCCGGCTGCAAACCGGACCTTTCGCACCCCTATGGAAACGCTTTGCAAGTCGAAAGACCACCGCGCGGCCTATTGCTTCGTCGCCACGTAAGACCAGGTCGTTCCATGCAGCTTGTCGTGAATGGTGACGGCCATCGTTTTTCCGTCGCCCGCGACCTTCGAACTCGTCACGGCGATTACCTTGCCGTCGCGCCTGTCGGTTTCCTCAAGCGTGCTCTTGCCCAGCGTCCTCACCGAAACGCTGGTGATTCCGGGATCGCCGTTGAACGGCGCATCGGTTCCATCCAGCTTCGCGGTGTAGGATTGTCCGGCCGGCGTGGTCATGGCCAGACTGTCGCCTTCAACTTTGTAGCTGAACGTTGTGCCATTATCCGAAACATTCTCCATCTGCGACGTGCGCCACGAGCCGGAAATCGCATGTGATCCCGCGGGAGCCGCGGCGACGCGCGTCATCGTTCCCTTGCCCGTGACCGGGCTGGTGGAAGCCGTGCTGTCGCTGAACTCGAACCTCTCCGTTTTTCCATCGGGATCGACCGTTCTCGTCGAGGTAAAAACGACCTTGCCGGACTTCTTGCCGGTTTGCTGGACCGTGTGATCGTCGACAATTTTGATCGCCATCGTGTCGAAATAGGGATTTCCGGCGACACTCTGGTCGTCGCCATCAGCCTTGATGTTGATGACGGGAACGCAAGTCCTGCATTCGTACGTGCCGTTCTGCAGAAGGAACACATCCGGCTTCGTCGGCATCTTCGCCGAACTCACCACGCCCTTCCAGGTTCCGTCGAAGGCGCTCTGTGCCATCGTCTGCACCGGCAGCAGCGCCGCCGCAAGCAATCCGGCGATGAATAACTTCCTCATGATTGTCCCCCTGGGTCTGGTTGCGCTCAACTCGCCCGCCACGAGACACAAGCGCAGAAACCGCGTCCATAGCGCAAATGCGTCATGCCGCCGCTTTGCTGCCATTCCAGCATGGAGCGGACACATCGGGAAATTGCCATGCATTCGACTGCAACATTCTCGCGTCGCAAACCGCAGATCTTCGAACGGCGATTCTACCTCGGCGCCAGCCTGCTCTTCGCCGCAATGGTATTCTGGACGTTTGCCCGCACCTTCTATCTGCGGCCTCTCTTCATGGCTGCGCCCTTGCCGTTGCTGCTGCACATCCATGGCGCGGTGATGAGCGGATGGGTCCTGTTGCTCGCGGTGCAATCCGGCCTCGTTTCGGCCCATCGCGTGCGCTGGCACCGCTGGCTCGGCATGGGCGGCGCGGCATGGGCCGTGCTGGTCGTCATTCTGGGATCGGTCACGACGCTGCACGCGGCGGCGCGCGAGGTCCACAACCACACCGCCTTCGCCCCGATGCAGGTCCGGATCACCGGACTCGAACTGGTTCAGATGCTGCTGTTTGCAGGTTTTGCCGGCACCGCGATCTGGCTGCGTCGCCGCACTGACACTCACAAGCGGCTGATGCTCCTGACCATCGCCTGCATGCTCCCATCCGCTCTCGCGCGTCTTCCGATCGGCAATGTCACCAACCTGTTCATCCTGACGGGCCTCGACCTGTCTGTGGTGGCCTGTGTCGGGATCGACACATTTCGCAATCGCCGTCTGCATCCGGCCTTTGCCTGGGGCGCCGGCGCACTGCTCCTGTCGATCAATCTCGCGTTCCCCGCCACCAAGACGCACGCGTGGATCGCCTTCGGAAGCTGGCTGGTTTCGTGACGGCGTGGAACCGTCGAGAGTATTGCTTGAGCCACTCCCTCGTGCCCGCTGTGACAGCGGCGACGTGTGCCCCTACCTCCTCTTGATCATGTCGCGCATCGAAATGGAGTTCGCCGGAGCCTGAGTGTTTGTGTATTCGTAACGCGAGGTCGCGAAGCTCGTCATCGGTCCGGTACTTGTCGTGATCTCCGATTTCAGCGGCAAATGGCTGGTTTTCGAAACCCAGATTTTCGTGTCCGCGCCGAGTTCGGGGTTGTGTATCCGATAGACCGCCGCGTTCTGACCAAACACCGTCTCGTCCGGAAGCGCCACGCACCGTTCGGCATCACGGGCCTTTTTGATATCCGGATCGTTCGTATCGTCCTTGTTCATCTCGGTGAAGCTGGTCTGCATGTCGATCCACTTGCCGTTGTGCAGCACATAGATGTCCTTGCCGGTCCAGATCTCTTCGGATTGTTTCACGCCCGCCATGCCCATGCCCGCCGCTGCCTTGGACAATGTGCCCGAGGAGAATTTGTCCTCCGAGGTCATGTACACATGAAACGGCTTGCTCCTCAGGCTCATTTGTACCGAGAAGGGAGCCTGGCACGCGGGATCCAGGGCCAGCGCGGGCGCGACGGCGCAAAGCCCGGCAGCGAGTGCGATCCAGAACGGGCCATTCCCGAATACATTGCGTTGCATGTGCGTCCTGCCGAAAGGTTTCACCGAATGATGGCGACAATGGAAAGGCACGCCATGACGCAAACGCGCTATGGCGCGCGACAGGCCTCGCATGGCGCAATCGCGTCATGTCGAGTCGCCTGGCCTCCGCCAGGCTGGTCCACACCTGAATCAACCTGGAGATCTCCATGCGCAAGACGAAGCGACTCTCGCTGGCACTGGCCTGTGCCATGACCTGCACCGCCGCCTCGGCGGTCCAGTTCGACGGAAAGCTGCCGATGTATCCGCGCGGCCGCAACATGAACGAGATGCCCGCTGCGGCAGTCTCAATGGGTGTTCCGCTCGTGCTCGAGACCGATGATTCGGTGCAGACCGTCGATGCGTGGTATGCGTCCAACGCCCCGAAATCCTGCGCGCGAACGGCGCAGTCCGGCGGCGTCAAGTATCAATGCCCCAGCGGCAGCATCGTGATCTATGCGAAGGACAAAACGCAGATCGCATTCCTGCCCTCCTTCCCGCAGTAACGGTACCGCCTGGCGCCGCGCAAACAGTTTATTGCGGCTCACGCCAGGCTTTTGCAGCTATCGAGATTGTCATCGCGTTGATTCAGGGACATGACGAATCGTACGTTCGTCGCTTGAACTTTTCTTCCGTAGCGTAATTGCGTCATGCGCCGGGTTGCCGATCTGACGGAGAGTTGGTCCACAGGCGGCGCGACAAAATGCGCGAAACCGCGCCATGCCGGAAACTCTCGCGCGA
Organism: Rhizomicrobium sp.; assembly: GCA_036495845.1. GTDB lineage: Bacteria > Pseudomonadota > Alphaproteobacteria > Micropepsales > Micropepsaceae > Rhizomicrobium. The sequence goes on along the minus strand of DASXMF010000081.1, from coordinate 18,854 downwards.
GGATTTCGCAATGCGAAACATTTTGCATGGATTGAGAAACAGTCTTCTGGGCTGCGGTGTGGCGCTTGCTCTCGCGGGCGGCGCGCAGGCGGGCGGCTTTACTGTGGTTCACAGCTTTGCGGGTGGCAGCAACGACGGCGCCAGTCCTCTCGGCGGCGTAACGCCCGCCGGACAGGGGAGCTACTATGTCGCCACGGACGGCGGCGGCTCATCGAACGAAGGCACGCTGACACTCCTTCGAAAGGACGGCACGACCCAGGTGCTCCACACCTTCACGGGTGGAAGCGACGGTCAGAATGCCGATGGCGCTCCGCTCAAATGGTCTATCGACGGCAACGTCTATGGAACGACGCAATTCGGCGGGGCTTCAGGTTGCGGCACGATCTACAAGTACATTCCGGGTTCCGGCGCGTATCAGCAACTCGCTGCCTTCAGATGCGCTCCCGACCCGGCATTTCCGTTCGCCGGGATGGTGAGCTCGGTCTATTATGGCGCTCTCTTCGGCATTTCCTATAATGGCGGCCTCGAGGATGACGGAAAGCTCTTTTACGTCGATCCGGATGGCAACACAGGCTCCTCTTGCCAATTTGACGGTGTCGACGGATCTCACCCCTTCGCCGGCGTTACATTCTTGAACGCCGTCTCTTACGGGGTGGCCACGGCGGGCGGCGCGAACAATCTTGGCGCCGTTACCGACATATGCGCAAGCAGAGTTCTTCACAGCTTCGCTGGTGGCAGCGATGGCGCCACGCCCTATGGGACGCTCCTCGTACATAGCGGCGTGCTCTACGGAACGACGGCCAATGGCGGTCCCAACAACCTTGGCACCGTTTTCAAAATCAGTCCGAACGGTAGCGGCTACAAGGTGCTCTATAATTTCCAGGGAATCTGCTGCGGAGCCGGTGACGGGAGCTTTCCGCATTCCGGCCTTGCGTTCAACCGGAAGGACGGCATGCTTTACGGCACCACGATCAATGGCGGCAATGCGAGCGATCTGGGAACGATCTTCAAGATCAACTCGACGACCGGCGCGGAAACCGTGGTCCATGCCTTCAACGGCAGCGACGGGGCGCATCCTTACGGAAATCTGTACATCAAGAAGGGCACGATCCGCGGCACGACGGTTGCCGGCGGAGCCAGCGGTCTCGGTGTCGTTTTCAAGCTTGGAACTTGAGCACGCAGAATGAATGGCGGGCCATTGGCCAGTCCGTACGCCCGGCGGCAAGCGAGTGCCGCCGGGCCATCTCCCAAGAATATACCCGGGACAGTTGCCCCATTGCCGGCGCTTCGCTCCAGAGGCCGTCATAGTCCATCTGCGTCATGCAGCCAGCTCGCGCATAGCCGAAGGTCGGCATCGGACGAGGAGACGCAAAACATGACCGACGCATCCATTCCGCACAAATATCCGCTTGCCATTCGCGACAGCGGCCTAATTTCGTCCATCGGGCTTGTGCTGCGCAGCCTGCCCTATGCGCTGATGCGATTTGCGGTGCTGCTCACATTCTCCGTCGCCTGCATCGTGTGGATGATCGTCACGATCGGCGGCTCGGTGTGGCTCGGCAACCATATTGCCGGTGCGTTCGGCTTCGCCTGGTTCATCGGTTGCGCCGCCGTTGCCGGCTGGTTCTGGACCGCGATCCTGCGCTACCTGCTCCATCTCATCGAATGCGGGCACGTGGCGGTGCTGACCGAATTGATCGTGCATGGCCGCGTCGGCAACGGAGCGGAATCCATGTTCGCCTACGGCAAGCGGATCGTCACAGAGAAATTCGGACAGGTGAACGTGCTGTTCGCGATGAATCTGCTGGTGCGCGGCGTGGTCAACATGGTCCACAACTCGATTGAAGGCATCGGCAGCATGCTGCCGATTCCAGGGGTGGATTCCATTGCCAATCTGATCACCGCCATCCTGCGCGCCGCGACGCGCTACATGGACAAGGTGATCTTCTCCTACAATCTCGCCTGTGGCGACGCCAACCCGTGGCGGAATGCACAGGAAGGGCTCGTCTATTACGCCCAGAATGCGAAACCCATCCTCAAGCAATCGGTCTGGATCGTCGTCCTCGAACATGTCCTGAGCGCGCTCCTGTGGATTGCGTTGCTTATCCCGGCGGCAGCGCTGACGGCGGTGCTTCCTCATTCCGTCCGCGAGATGGGTGGCATCGTGACCGTCGTCATCGCGGTGCTGTTTGCGCTGGCCGCCCGCGGCGCTTTCCTCAAACCCGTCTTCCTCATCATGGTGATGGTGCGGTTCCACGCCCTGATCGAAAAGGAGCCGATCAACCAGGAATGGGTCGCGCGACTGAATCAGATCTCGGACAAATTCCGCGACCTCGGCCAGAAGGCTCAGGATTATGTGGCGACGCCCGCGCCACTAGCGCCGTCGCCCGCCCAGGGCGCAGCCTCGAGCGCCTGAGGCGCGAAGCAATCCCGGGAATTTGATCGATGCGGACAATGCTTGCGCCAATTCTTGCTTCGACGTTGGTCGCGACGATGGGCGCGTGCTCCAAGTCTCCGGAGTCGGCGGCGGCCGCGTCGTCGCAGTCCGTCCGTAACATCGATATGTCCGGCGACGTCGCCAACGCTTGCGTGAAGGAGCTGAAAGCGAGCGACTTGAGGAATATTTTCGTCGCGCAGGTGTCCAAAACGAAGACCGAACCCACCAACCCGGAAGCGTGCACGTTCACCTCCGCGAACGACGCCTCGCTGACGGTGGGATTGCGGGCGGGCGAGGAAGTTCAGCCGTTTCTCAAGATGGATCTCGACCCGGCGAATGGGCGGAAAATCCCGCTGGCGGGGGTCGGCGAAAGTGCGTGGCAGATGCCGGGCGGAACAGGCGTTGTCGCCGTCAAAGGCAATTACCTCTGCGAGGTCTCCATTACCGGCACGGAGTCCACCCGCGCGATGAACGACATCACGCGCTCGCGCGGCGCAGAGCTCGCGGAAAAGCTGGGCGCGCTCTGCAACCGGATTTTCGCGGCGCGGTCGTGAGCAAGAGAAAACCCAGCCGGAGGTGACGGATGCGTAGCCTCATTCCCCTAGTCTCAATGATTCTTGCCGGCTCGCTGGCTTGCACGGCGGTTCACGCCGACGACGCGTCGTGCAAGCCCGTGCGCGACGCCATGCTCGCCAAGACCACCGCCAAGTACGACGACAAGATCGTCACCACGATGCCTGGGCGCAAGCCGATCGTCAGCGAAGAAATCTACACACTCGACGCAACCTGGCATCTGCTGCTCGGCCGATGGATCAGGACGCCGACCTCGCCGCAGAAAGAGCTGGACGGCGAGAAAGGCATAAGAGCGACGTTCACGGGCTGCCGCCGCGAAGGGGATTCGACGATTGGCGGCGATCCGGTTGCAATCTACACCGCAAAGACCGCGAATCTCACGCTGATCACCTTCTCCGGCGACCTGAAAGTCTGGGTCTCCAGGAAGAACGGCCTTCCGCTGCGCACGGAAGCAAATGCGTCGGTGCCTATTCTCGGCCGCAGCCATACTGTGAAATCCTATCGCTACGACAATATCCGTCCCCCCGCCCCGAATTGATCGCCGTCGGGTTGGCCTGTGCGCCGGTCAGTCTCCCGCGTCTGACTCCCTTTCGCCCGCTCCTGACGCGTTTGCGTCATGCGCAAAGCTCGCATGGGACCCAAGATCGACGCGTGAACTGGCTCTGATTCCGGAGGAGGAAAGCAGTCATGAAATCAACTCACCTTGTTGCAGCCCTGCTGACGACCGTTCTGGCCGCGCCGACGCTTGCCGCACCGCCGCAGATCATGCGGGCGCCTCCACCATTCGCCACGGGATTCGGCCTGTTTCGGGCCGCGGCACCGCAGATCGAGAAAAATTCTCTGCGTAGCGCACTTGCGAGCGCTCAGCCCGCGCTGCATCCGGATCAATTCACGATCGTCGACGTGCCCGGCGCCGGGACGGCGTATGGACAGGGCACCAGCCTCGTGGCGGTCAATTCCTCGTTCGCTTCGAGCGGATTTTACGTGGATGCCGAGAATCTTTCGCACGGATTCCTACGCGCGCAGGACGGAACCTTGAAAACGTTCGATGCTGATGGCGCGACGAGCCAGACAGAAGCCTGGGATATGAACAACCGCGGTACCTTGGGCGGAGACTACACCGACCCGAATACCGGCCTCGAGGAATGTTTCCTGCGCGCCCGCAACGGCGAGGTAGTGCTGTTCGACGGCTCGGGAGGCGGCGGTTTTGGTTCGGACATCGAGCGCATCGACAACGCGGGTTCCGCCGTCGGCGAATATCTGGATGCGAATGACGCTTATCACGCTTACGTTCGGACAAAGAACGGCACCATTACGCGGTTCGATGCGCCGGGCGCAGGCGCAGGCAATCTGCAGGGAACCCTTGCCTTCGACATCAATCGAGCCGGCACGATCTCTGGCCCCTACATCGACGCGAACAACGTCTATCACGGATATCTCCGCGCTGCCGACGGAAGCTTTACCGAGATCGATGTTCCGGGCGCGGGCACGGGCTACCTTCAGGGAACGGTTGCGGACGCCATAAACAGCAAAGGTTGGATCAACGGCACTTATGTCGATACGAACGACGTGCTCCACGGTTTCCTGCGCGCTCCCGACGCCACGATCACGACATTCGACGCGCCGGACGCGGGCATCGGCGCGAGCCAGGGCACATGGGCCGTGGAAGTCGACAATCGTGAAAGGATTGTCGGATGGTATCAGGATTTAAACAGCGTCTATCACGGCTTCGAGCGGTCGAAGAACGGCACGATCGTGGAATTCGACGCGCCAGGCACAGGAACAGGCCCCGGACTGGGCACCGAAGCGTTCGACATCGCCAGGCATAATGTCATCTCCGGCTGGAACCAGGACGACAGCGGTGTCTATCACGGCTACCTGCGAACGCCGTGAATCGATTTAGCGGCCGATATGGTTTCCGGTGCCGTGCCCTCGAAGGAGAGCGGTCGATGAATGTCTGCGCGACGGGATCGGCTACGTGCGTTGCAGCCGTTGCAGCACCCAGCCGAAGCCGAGCTTGCGTGCGGTGGCCGCGATGCTCGCGCGCAGGACATTCGCGCGCGCGGTCCTGCGGCTGAAATTCCATGGTCCATTTGCGTCATGCGCAAGGTGCGCGTGGAACCGATGATCGGCGCGCGAACTGGCTCTAATTCCGGAGGACGAAAGCAGTCATGAAATCAACGCTCCTTGTTGCAGCCCTGCTGACGATCGTTCTAACCGCGCCGGCGTTTGCCGCGCCGCCGCAGATCATGCGGGCCCATCCTCCCTTCGCCACGGGATTCGGCCTGTTTCGGACCGCGGCACCGCAGATCGCGAAGAATCGCTTCCCTGGCGCACGTTCGAGCGCGCAGTCTGCGCTGCATCCGGATCAATTCACGATCGTCGACGTGCCCGGCGCGGGGACGGCGTATGGACAGGGCACCAGCATCGTAGCGGTCAATTCCTCGTCCGTTTCGAGCGGGTTTTACGTGGATGCCGATAATTTTTCGCACGGATTCCTGCGCGCGTCGGACGGAACCCTGACGACGTTCGATGCGGACGGGGCGACGAGCCAGACAGAAATCTGGTGGATCAACGACCACGGCGCCGTCGTCGGCGATTACGTAGATCCGGATACGGGTCTCGGCGAATGTTTCCTGCGTTCGCGCACCGGCATGGTGGAACTATTCGACGCCTCGAATGGAGGTCCTTACGGCTCATACGTGGAGCGCATCGACAATGCCGGCGTCACGGTCGGGGAATATCCGGATGCGAATTTCGCCTGGCACGCCTACTCGCGAGCAAGAGATGGCACCATTGCGCAGTTCGATGCGCCGGGCGCGGGAACCGCCTACGTGCAGGGCACCTTTGCGTTCGACACCAACCGGACCGGCACGATCTCCGGCCAGTACATCGACGCGAACAACGTCTATCACGGATATCTCCGCGCCGCCGATGGAACCTTTACCGAGATCGATGTTCCCGGCGCCGGCACGGGATACCTTCAGGGAACGGTTGCAAACTCCATTAACAGGAAAGGGTGGGTCGACGGCACCTACATCGACGCGAACAGCGTGCTCCACGGTTTTCTGCGAGCGCCCGACGGCACGATCACGACGTTTGACGCCCCGGACGCAGGCACGGGGCCTGAACAAGGCACATTCGCCGTGGAACTCACGAATCGTGAAACGATTGTCGGATGGTATGAGGATTCGAATAGCGTCTATCATGGCTTCGAGCGGTCGAAGAACGGCACGATCGCGGAGTTCGACGCGCTAGGCACAGGAACAAGCCCCGGATTGGGAACGGAAGCGTTTGACATCGCCAGGCACAATGTCATCTCCGGCTGGAATCAGGACGACAGCGGCGTCTATCACGGTTATCTGCGGATGCCGTAAGGCGAGTGAGGAGGTCGTTCTCCTTTGCGTTCCGCAGTCATGCGCTCGAATGCAAGAGTGCAGCCGACAAAGGCCTTCGATCCCGGAATCGGCTATGTGCGTTGCAACCTTTGCAGCACCCAGCCGAAGCCAAGCTTGCGTGCGGTGGCTGCAATACTCGTGCGAAGCGCATTCGCACGCGTGGTTTCGCCGCCGGCGGCGAGCACGCGTGCAGATGCAAGATCGGCCTCCAGCGCCCAGTTCTGCCACTGGCGCTTGCGCGCGTCGTCCGCGATATTCCGGAGCTGTTCGATGGCCTGCTCGCGTTGGCCGGTTTCCCCCTGCAGCTCCGCCAGCGCGATATCCGCCTGAATAACTTCCTGCCTCTCATTGATTCTGCTTCGCAGTTCGCGCGCGCGCGCCGCCGCATTGTCGCGCTCCCTGGTTTTTCCGAGGGCGGCGTCGCAAAGCGCATCAAGGCTCAACGCCACCGCTTCGCCGGTCGTCAACTCCGCGGATCCATATTCTCTGATGGCGGATTCGATGTAGCTTGCGGCGGGCGCCCATTCGCCTTTCCCCATGCGAATCTGGCCCAGCGTCAGATCGGCGTTGCCGACCATCATCATCTCTCCGCTCTGCACCGCCGCGTCACGCGCGCGCCTTAGCCCGGCTTCCGCACCGGCCAAATCGCCGCGGTCGAGCGATATCTGGGCACATTCGAAATCGGCAGCCAGGTGCACCACGGGATCGCTTACTTTCGCGTATTCGGCCTGCGCGTCCGCGCACATCGCCCGTGCGTCGGTGAGCGCGCCGCGCAGGCGCAATATGTCGCTCAGGGAATAGAGCGTGAACCCACGATGCCCGTGCGCGCCGATGGTCGCGTCCAAATTTGCAGCCTGTCGAAAATTTTCGATCACGTCGTCGCTCGCGGTTTCGTCGCTCAGCTCCACGGCCAGCGCCGCGAGCGCCCAGGCCTGTCCCGCGATGTCTCCGGTCATGCGGCGAATCTGCAGAGCATTGCGAACCGCAGTTACCGATCCGTCGCGATCCCCCGACGTCCACAACACGATGGCGAGATCGTTATAGACCGAAGCGATGCCGTTCTGATCGCCGATGCTCTGATAGAGCGCTAGCGAGTGTTGGTACTCCTTGCCCGCGCGTTGGGGATCCTTTTCAAGATACAGGTTGCCGATATCGCGGCGGACGGCCGCCTCGCCGCTCGGATTGCCAAGACGCCGATAGTCGTCCAGAGCTCGATCGAACATTTGCCCCGCACGCGTCTGGTCATCGTTCGAGAGAGCGACGCCCAATTCGAGCTCGGCGTCGGCTGTCAATCCGGGGGCACCGCGGGCTACGGCGAGTTGCAGCGCTCGGGCCGCATGCGCGCGCTCTGCTTTCGCGTCGTCATGCGCCGTGGCGATACGTGCCGCAGCGAGTTCGACTCGCGCATCGCCAGAAACGGGCTGTCCCAGCTTTCGCAAATCGGCGAGCGCGGACGCAGCAGCGTCGGGCTTTCCCGCTGCGAGCAACACGTCGATCAGCTCGAACGTCGCTTCCGGGTCTCCGCGCTGGAGGGCAACGAGCTTGCGCAGGCTGTCGATGGCGCGCGGCCAGTCGAATTGCGCCTGGTAACGCTGGGCCGCAATTTCGAGTCGCATAAACTCCGGCAGATCGGCCGAATGGGCCGCAGCCCGCCCCGCGGCGGCGAGCGCCTTGTCCTTATAGCCCAATGCCGACCAGGCTTTGGCAAGATCTGCATAGGCCGGCGCGTAATCCGGCGCCTGCGCGATGGCCTGCAACAACTCGTCGCGCGCGCGGGCCGGGTCGTAGCGATGCAGCGCCTCGAGCGCGAAGCCCATGTGCCGCATCACCTCCGCATTGGGCGGCTGCGCATTGGCGGCAAGTTTCGATTCGTCCGGACTTTGCTGTCCCGCGCCCAGATCCTTGCGCAGTTCCGCACCGGCGATGGTAATCAGTGCCGGCAGTTCGGCGACCTTGCCCGTGCGCGACAGCGTTGCGATCGTCGCCCCGCTGCGCGCATCCTGAACAGCGAGGTCAAGGCGAACCGGCGGATCGTCACCCGTGCCATAAGCCAGGTAACTGCCGCTCACTACGTAGGTTGTCACCAATTGTTGGTGCAGCCGGGCAATGGTTTCAGGAGCATAGCCACCGGCACCCGGAGCCGGCAGGCCAATTCGCGCAGCCCTCACCAGCTCGCCCGGAACCGGATGCAGCCTGCCGCCCAGCGAAACATCGGTTCCAAGCAATTCTTCGGTCGCGGGACCGATCCAGGCGTCCTTGGGATTGCGCGACAGATTGTTGAATTCGACGATGGCGACCGAGTCTCCCGCAATGTCGGCCGGTGCGAACTGCTTCTCGCGTAAGCCGGGTGCTCGCAGCCAGAGCCAAGCCACGGCCCCGACGAGGATGACCGCTGTAGTGGCGACGCCTGCGTGCCTGGGCCACCGCCGCGGTTTTTCGACGGACGCCGCGACGCCGGGCGAATCATCTCGTACTGAATCGGGCTGAGAGTCGACGCCCGCAACGGGATGACTGGAGTTTGGCGCGACTGGAATTGAAACCGGAACTCGCGCAATGCGCGTGACCGGCGCGACAAATCGGTAGCCGGTCTTGGACACCGTTTCTATATAGCGGCCACCCTCCTCGCTTTCGCCGAGCGCCTTGCGCAGAAACCAGATGTGCTTGGTGAGGTTGGCTTCGGTGACGAATCGGCCGGGCCACAGCGCGGCCATCAACTCGTCCTTGCTGACCACATGGCCCGCGCGCTCGACCAGGAGGAGCAGCGTATCGAACACTTTCGGGGTCAGCGCGACCGGATTTCCCTCACGCGTCAGCCGCCTTTCGTCGGGCTGAAGCTCAAATCCCGCAAAGCGATAGACCGGATTGTCCTGCAAGATCGTCGACATGGCGGTTTCCGCGGAGATTCCGGACGGCGGCTGCAAATTTTCCAGAAAAATACCAGAAAACCGGCAACGACAGCGTGGGCACTCTACCCCAATTCTGCCCCGGACGGCGCGGCAAGAGACGCCCACGACCGTCGGCAACGGGGGAAAAATTCATGCCGCAAAGCTGCAACGCAATCAGCGAGGCCGGGCTGAGCCGCCAGGTACTCGACCACCTTCAACAAGGAATTGCCGTACTCGACACAGGCGGCGTGGTCCTGCTCCTGAACGATTTTGCGACGGACCTCGTCGAGGCAGCCGATGCCATAGCGACCGGCCCGAATCACCGGCTTCGGTTTCTCGATAGCGCGGCGGACCGAAAGCTCCGCTCCGCGCTGATCCGGCTCGAATCGGGCGCAGCTCCTGACAACGACGACGAGGTTCTGGTGCTGCCCAGATCCGGCGAACGGCAACGCCCGCTCGTCGCGTCTTTCTCGGCACTCTTATCGGACACGCGGGCTTCCCCGCCGCGGCTGCTCGTGACCTTTTCCGATGCATCGCATTCGCTTTCGCAGGCGAGAATGAACCGTCTCGCGGAACGCTTCGGTCTCACGCCCGCGGAACAACGCCTCACGCGCTACCTCGCGTCGGGAGGCCGTCTCAAAGGCGCGGCCAAGGCATTCGGGGTGTCGCTGCACACGGTGCGCAATCAATTGCGCGCCGTGTTCGACAAGAGCGGCGTGCAGCGGCAGATCGACCTGACGCGTCTCGTACTCACCGGCAGCGCCGCGAATTACTCAGGTGCCGCACGGTCGCATCCGTGGCCTAAGGCGGAGATGTCCCATGTTTATCAGTAAGATTGTTGGCTTTGCCCTGGCAGTGATTGTGGCGGCCACGTTCGCCACCGTCACTCACCCTGCAACGCCGCCGGCGGAATCGCCAATCGCGTTCGCGGGCATTCACCTTCAGGATTGCGCCGCCGCAGGTAACCGGTGGGGTGACTTTCTTTGCAGGTAGCGAGCGGCGGGAGGTCAGGACTCGGTCTTTCGGCCTATCTGTTTGCACGTCGCATTGCCGCAATGGCGGGCTGAAGCCCGTCAAGCGGAAGGCGGAATGCGACGGGTTTGCCGCCCGCGCGCGCAGGTATCGTGAGCACAGCCGTTTTCGCCGCCGCGATCCGTTCGTTCGGAGTTATCTTCATGCCGGGAATATCCTGCGGGCGGATGACCGGCACGGCAATGCAGTTCCCGGGCCCGCAGAACAAAACCTTCACCCTTACGCCGCCGTCGTTCAGACGAAGGTCCAGATAGTCGCCCGCTCCAGCAAGTCCGGGAGCGAGTTGCATGAAAACCGTCAGAAAGCGCTGGGGATCCAGACTGAAGGCCATGTGCATCCAGGTCTGCGGATTTCCGGGCTGATCGATTTTCGTATCGACACGGCAGTGCACGGAAGGCTTTGGCGCGCCGGTTGCCCCATGGGCTTCCTGTGCGGTCTCGCCCGTCTGTTTCGTCCCCGCGGGCGGCCCGTTCACCTTCTCGCACACGAGATTCCATGCGCCGATGCGCTGAACACCCACGAACCCCGCATCGATCTGTTGGGCGATCACGCTCTGATCGACCGCAAGCATCGCGCCGATCGCCAATATTGTTCCCGCAACGACACTGTGCCTGCTCATTGATCGATGTCCGTAATTGCGGCCAAGGCGTTTGACCGCTCTCTTGAGTTCGCTGGTTCTTCTGCCAAGCCATCACCGGCTTTTGTCGCGCCCCCGTACACCGATAAAGATGTCCGGGGCAATGATTCCTCTCCCTGGCCCTCCATCCGCCACGGGCGATAGTGCCTCGGGGGACGTTCGCGCCGGTCTGGCCGGCCCTGGGCATTGTCTAAGCCTATAGACACGGCCGTCTGCGCGAGACGATGCTGGATGTCGTGACAGCAATGTCCGCCGAGAAACCGGATTCCCGGTTCCGCCGCTTCATCAGGAGCCAAGCGCAATGCCGCACCATTCGACCATGAGCCGTATCCATCTCGAGCTGGCGCGCACGCCGGAATTTCCCGAGGGCAGCGCCCGGCACGGATACGATCTCGTCGCGCCGCTGACGCCGGAAGGCCACGTGGACACGGAGGCCTGGAGTAGCAACCGGGAGGCATGCACCATCACGCGGTTCTGGGACGATTCGCCCGAGGAGCACGGACATCTTTTGCATGTGAGGGGCGGATGGTGCTTCGACTATGGCGACGGGGACGAAGACGATGACGAGATGCTGTTCAAGCTCGACCGTCACGTCTTCTCGCCGGGCGCCTATGTCACCATCACCGAGCGCGACAGAAAACAGTATCCGTTTCGGGTGATGACGGTCACGCCGATGGTATCGCGGGATTGAGCCGGAACGCTGGCCGGAGGCGGCTCTTGCTGGCAATCGCGCGGAATCGCGCGCGCAAGCTGCGAACCTTCTGCTTCAAACTCTGCGCCGTGAATCGAATGGCGAGACGGACGCCTCTCTCGCTCGGCCGACTGGCAGCCTGCATCGTCATCGCTGTGCTTCCGGGGCCTGCCGTTATCGCCGCTCCTTTACCCGCTTCAAATCCCGCGCTTCCCGCGCAACCGTGGATGAATTCCGCTCTCGATCCCGACACGCGCGCAAACCTCGTCGATGCGCAGATGACCCAGGACGAGGAGCTTCAGCTTGTGCAGGGTTATTTCGGGGTGAAGGGCAAGAGCGTCTTCTCCAAGTCTGCGCCACCGGAATACCAGCCGCTCCTGCGCGGAACGGCCGGCTTCATTCCCGGAGTGGCGCGGCTCGGCATTCCCGCGCTGATCGAATCGGACGCGGGAGTCGGCATCGCCAACAGCGCCAACACACGGCCCGGCGACGAAGCCACCGCTCTTCCTTCCGGAATCCTGATGGCGGCCACGTGGAATCCCGATCTTGCCTTCTCGGCCGGCTCGGCGATCGGAAACGAAGCGCGCGACCGGGCTTTCAACGTCGTGCTGGCCGGCGCGATGAATCTTGCCCGCGATCCCAGGGGCGGACGCACCTTCGAATATGCGGGCGAAGATCCGCTGCTGGCCGGCACGGTGGTCGGCGCCCAGATTGCCGGCGTGCAGAGCGCGCACGTGATCTCCACCGTCAAGCATTTCGCCGTCAACGATCAGGAAACCGGACGCTTCGTGCTCAGCGCGAATATCGGCGAGGCCGCGGCAAGAGAGTCCGATCTTCTTGCTTTCGAAATCGCCATCGAGCGCGGCGAACCGGGCGCCGTGATGTGCGCCTACAACCGCTACAACGGCACCTATGCCTGCGAAAATCCCTTCCTGCTGAGCGAGGTCCTCAAGCGCGACTGGAACTATCCGGGCTGGGTGCTCTCCGATTGGGGCGGCGTGCACAGCACGATCGAGGCCGCGAACGCGGGACTGGACCAGGAATCCGCGTCAGGATTCGACCACGAGGAGTATTTCGGAGCGCCGCTCAGGGACGCCGTCGCGAACGGAACCCTGGATCCGGCGAGGCTGCACGACATGGTCCACCGCATCCTTCGCTCGATGTTCGCGAAGGGGCTCATGGATTTTCCCGCGGTGCAGCGTGCCTCCGACATCGTGGGACACATCGCCATCGCGCAGCAGGAGGCCGAAGACGGCATCGTGCTTCTCAAGAACGCAGGACTAGCGCTGCCGCTCGGCCCGCAATTGCGCAACATCGCCGTCATCGGCGGACATGCGGATATCGGCGTGCTCTCGGGTGGCGGCTCGTCCCAGGTCATGCCGATCTGGCACAAACGCGCGAACGAATTCCCGATCGGCGGCGCGATAACGATTCTTCCCGGCGGCGCCCGCGTGATGCCGGTCTCGGGCTACGTCTTCGATCCACCCTCGCCCCTTTCCGCCATCTTGGCCGAGGCGCCACAGGCGCATATCGAATATGCGACGGGAGACGACATCGCGCAGGCCGTGTCCGCGGCAAAGGAAGCCGACGTCGCGATCGTGTTCGCAGCGCAGTGGATGACGGAGGGCAGCGACGTTGCCAACCTTTCCCTTCCCGGCCGGCAGGACGCGCTGATCGACGCCGTCGCCTCCGCAAATCCCCACACCATCGTGGTTCTCGAAACCGGCGGCCCGGTGCTCATGCCGTGGCTGGACAAAGTCTCCGGCGTCGTCGAAGCGTGGTATGCGGGTAATGCCGGCGCCCAGGCCATCGCGCGCGTGCTGTTCGGCGAGGTGAACCCCTCGGGCAGGCTGCCCATAACCTTTCCCGCGAGCGAGGATCAATTGCCGCGACCGGTTTTGCCCGGACGCGACGCGCACGGAATGCCGTTCGAAGTGGACTATATCGAGGGCGCGAATGTCGGCTATCGCTGGTTCGAGGAGAAGAAGCTGACTCCCTTGTTTGCCTTCGGCTATGGTCTTTCCTACACGAGCTTTCACATAGGCGGTGTCGCAGTACAGGGCGGCGCGACAATCGCGGTTTCCGCCGACGTCACCAATGACGGCCCGGTGGAAGGAAAGGAAACGGTGCAGGCCTACGTTGCACCACCCCAGGCGGACCAGGTGCCGCGCCTGATCGGCTGGAGCAAGATCGATCTGAAGCCCGGCGAGACGCGCCGCATCTCGATCGCCGGCGATCCGCGGCTGGTGGCGCGCTACGACGAGGCGGGGCATCGCTGGCACATCGACAAGGGAGATTACACGGTCCGTGTCGGGACCTCCTCGACGGAGCTTGGCGATGGCGTGCCGGTCCAACTCGACGAACGGGATATTTCGCCGTGAATTCCGGGAGCGCCTTGGCCAGCCCCGTCGCAGCGACTGGAAAACAACGTTCGCTGGTCGCGCTGGCCGTTGTCCTGTTCTTCGCCTGGGGTTTCGCAACGGTGCTGATCGATTCACTGGTGCCGAAGCTGAAAGGCTTGTTCGCGCTGTCCTACACCGAGGTGATGCTCACGACATTCAGTTTCTTCATAGGCTATTTCTTCTTTTCCATCCCCGCGGGTTTCGTCGTTTCGAGGGCCGGCTATCTGCGAAGCACCGTCCTCGGGCTTGCGGTGATGGCCGCGGGCTGCCTGCTGTTTGCGCCGGCCGCCGCGATCGGCAGTTTTCCCGCTTTTCTGTTCGCGCTGTTCGTGATGGCCGCCGGCATCACGATGCTGCAGGTGGTGGCCAATCCCCTCATGGCGGGACTGGGACCGGAATCCACCGCGTCCAGCCGTCTGACGCTGGCGCAGGCGTTCAATTCGCTCGGCACGACGATCGGTCCCTTCGTCGGCGCGGCCTTCATCCTGGGCGGCGGCGTGAGTTTGAACGCAACACAGCTCGCGCCGGAGGCGCTCGACGCTTTGCGCAGAAGCCAGGCCCATATGGTGCAGACGCCGTTTCTCGCAATCGCAATGGTGCTCGTTGTCATAGCGGTCGCATTCTGGATCATGCGCAACAGGCCCACGCCGAGGGTGAGTGCGCAGGCCGCAACGTTCGGAGATGTTGTACGGCTGTTGGGACGACCGAGACTCGTCCTCGGTGCGCTTGCCATCTTTCTTTATGTGGGCGCGGAAGTCTCCATCGGCAGCGTGATGACGAACTACCTGATGCAATCCTCTGTGCTCGGCCTCGCCGCACAGCGTGCGGGCAGACTTGTCAGCCTCTACTGGGGCGGCGCGATGCTCGGTCGTTTCCTCGGCGCCTATGTGCTGCGTCGGGTCACGCCGGGCACAACGCTCGCGTTCTGCGCTTGCGGCGCCGGCGTGCTTGCAACGGTTTCCTCCCTTACGACGGGAAGCGTCGCAGCCTGGTCGCTGATCGCCGTCGGATTGTTCAACTCGATCATGTTTCCCACCATCTTTGCACTTGCCTCGGAAGGGCTCGGCGAGGAAACGCCGAACGGCTCCGCGCTCCTCTGCATGGCCATCGTCGGCGGCGCGATCATTCCGGTGATTGTAGGCGCAGTGGCCGACCACGGTGGCCTTGCCACGGCATTGCTCGTGCCGATGCTCTGCTACATCTGGGTCGCGATTTATGGAGTCTTGACCGCGCGCGGTCTCGGCCAAAATGCCAATTCCGCAATTGGTGGGCAGAAAAGTTCACAGTGAGGCGGTGAGAGTATCTTGCGCGCTTCGCGCGCGATCTTCTTCTCACCGCCTCACCGTCTCATTGTGACCCTTCACTTTTCCGACTCCGCGCGGACGGCTCAATTTTCTCGGGTCAATCGGGTTGGATTTCGTCGCATCGGTTGCAGACAATCACCGGATCCCCAGACGGCATGCGCCCGTCCTCCCGGTGAAAGCCCTCCGATACGAAAAGGAATGTCCGGGTGCCGCCGCGGTCGCGGCCGCCGCCGGAACCTTCCTGCCATGTCAGAGAACCGGCCTGCCCGCATTCAGGGCATTTGATCGGAATCGAGAACTTCTCCGTCGACATTGCAATCCCCCGCAGTGGCGAGCGGGAGCGCGGAACGATTGAACTTCGCTGCTGTGGCTCTCAGCCGCCGGAGCCCGATGAATTTTCCGACGATCGCCGAACTTAGGCGATCGACGTTTCTTATGCCAGTCACGACGGCGGGAATTCAGCACGCTCGATAGATATGGGAAGCGGCCGCAGGGGAGGAAATTCTTCTTCCGCGCCGATCTCGGACCGGGGTCGCGCGACGCCGAAAACGATGCGAAACGTGGTACCGAGTGCGTCGGAATCGACCGCGAGCCGGGCGCCGAGCGAGCTTGCCAGCGAACGGATCAGCGTAAATCCGACGCCTCCATCGGTCATTGCGTTGAACCCCTCGGGCAAACCGATCCCGTCATCTGCAACTTCGACAGCAAGTTGACCGCCATTTACGCGCCAGCAGGCGAGTCGGATGCGCACGGGCACACCGGTGGGATGCGCATACTTGATTGCGTTCATCAGGACCTCGTTCACGATCAGGACCACGGGCTGCGCCTGTTCCGGCGTCACCTCACAACCGCCGTCGAGCTCGTGAACGATTATCGTCCGTTCGCCGAGATTCAATGATGAAAGCAGGCAGTGACAGCTCTCCTCGAGACAATTTCCAAGATCGATATTCCTGTGGTGAGGCCGCTGCGCGAGCGTGCGATGAAGATGGCCGACGCCGACAATCTTTCCCGCTATCTCGTTCAGAAGGAAGCGAACCTCGCTGCTGCTGAGCGATGCCGGTCCGCGCGAAACCGCAGCGCGCTGCATCTGAATCATGCTGGCAAGGATCGCCAAATTGTTCGCGATGCGGTGGTTCGACTCGGCGGCGAGATCGGTGACGAATTGGCCATCCATGGTGCAGAGCGCCGGCTTGGTCATGAACAGAATCTCCCGTTGGCGGAGAACACTACCATGCCACAACGCGCCGTCGACAGAAATTATCCAATAAATTCAATTAGTTAGATGAGTACATGACGAGTTCTGGGGTAAATTATGGAAATGCACGTCATGGCTGTTTTCCGCCGCTCGACCCTCTTGACGCAGAGACTATTTGTTCTAATTATGCGTTTAGTGAGTAAGTTAAGGCTTTGCAGTATTCAACGCCGGATTTCTTTGCTACCAAGGTGGTGCTATGGGCGAACTGGTACGAGGCGAACGTCTTCAAATCATGCTCACGCAAATGGAATTGCGTGCTGTCGATAATTGGCGTTTTGACCGGCGAATGCCGAGCCGGGCCGCGGCCGTGCGGGAACTCCTGAAACGGGGGCTTGCGGCCGAGGGCATCGATCTCGCCGGGGATGGTGCGAAATCGAAGGATTTCGGGGTCCTGGGAGAGTCGGAGGACGCGCACGGGGCGAGTATCACGGGTACGTAGCTACCGCCCGCCGCCAATGTTCCGTCAGACGATCTTTGTCAGACCAATCTTCGGATCTTTTTCATGACCTCGCCCAGATTGTAGGGCTTGGGCATTGCCACCGTACCGCACCGCGCCATCGATTCCGCGACGCTTTTTGAGTGACCCGACGTCAGAAGGACCGGCAGGTCGGGATGGTGTGTGTGCACCCAGCTCGCCAGTCCGAAACCATTCAACTTCCCCGGCATCATGATGTCGCTGAATACAAGATCGACTTCCGCGTCACCTTTTTCGATGATGTCGACGGCGTCCTCGGCGGAACCCGCTTCAAGCACCTTGAACCCGTTATCCTGCAGATAATCGGCCAGGGTAAGGCGAACCAGCACTTCGTCTTCGACGACCAAGATCGTGGGAGCTTGCTGATGGCCGTTGGCGCTCATTGAGATTGAACGTGCGGGATGAACGGAAGGTTTCTTGGTTCCGAACCGCCTGTCATGACCATGAAGTGATAATTGGCAGTTGCGGAAATGCGAGAGCCGTCAACCAGTGCGTTCCATCAGCGCCCTCGCGGCCGCGGGAGCGCGGATTTTGGCGCCCGAGATGAAATAGACAAAGGTTTCTCCGAGTTTCGACCAGACACGAACGCGTTTCGCCCACATGTCGAGATCGGCCGCGGAATACCCCGTTTCAATATCGTCCTGCGTCCGCATCAGCCGCGCATAGGTGAAGCCGGACGTCGCTTCGTCGATGAGCGGAAACTCTTCGCCGTCTGCAACCACGACCGCCACCTTGTGCCGGTGCGCCAGGGCGGCGAACTCCTCGCACTTGAAGCTCTCGTTGCGCACTTGGAGCGCATGGCGCAGGGGCAGCCCGGCGACTTCGCGCGGAAGCAGTTTGAGGAAAGCGTCCATATCGTCCGCATCGAATTTTTTGGTGGCCATGAATTGCCAGTTGATCGGCCCCAGCTTGTCACCCAGCTCGCCGATGCCCTGGGCAAAAAAGCGCTCGATCGACTCGCCCGCGCTCGCAAGCTGCTTGCGATTGGTGCAGAAGCGCGACGCCTTGACCGAAAAAACGAACCCCGCGGGCGTTTCCTCGCGCCATCGGAACCAATCCTGGGGCTTGAAGCTTGAATAATAGGTTCCGTTGATTTCGATGGAGGTGAGCTGGCGGCTCGCATATTCCAGTTCGCGCTTGTGGGGCAGTCCCTTCGGATAAAAGACGCCGCGCCAGGGCTCGAAATTCCAGCCGCCGATTCCGATGCGAATTCTGCGCGTCATCGCTCGGCCCGGCCTGCTTGCGCAGAATTCATAATGTCACCTCGATTTGATGCAGCGCGGCGCTGGTGTCGCGGTTTCGAAGTCGCCCCATTATCGATATCACCTTCCTGGCGAACTTCGAAACCAGGACGACACTAGAATCAATGGATTTTGCCAGTGTCCTTCGATTCCGAAATTCGCCCAGAACCCGATGGTGAGATCATGCGAGTTTCGGAATCGACGCTAGAACGTCGTCCGAACCGAAGGCTCCGCATTTCCGAAGCCGGCAGACTGACGCCCTTTGTTTCGTGACGCAACATCTCCGCAACGCGACCGTGCCATTCTGAGGTAGACAAATTCACAATCAGATGTCCGGCATGCCTGTTCTGCTGACTGTCGCGGCCAAATTGGTCCCGCAATTCTGGCGGAACTTCCACACGGGATAGTTGTTATCACCACGGCTTCAACGTGGGTACTATCGTGCTTTGCACCATTTTGATTATCATACTTGTGCTCCTGCTGCTGGTCGCACTGCCGACATGGCCATACAGCGGCGGCTGGGG
>DASXMF010000080.1:0-38175 GCA_036495845.1 Rhizomicrobium sp. | reverse complement strand
CGCGCTGGGCGATCGCGCACAAATTCGCCGCCGAACAGGCAGACACGGTCCTGCAGGATATCGAAATCCAGGTCGGACGCACCGGCACCCTGACTCCCGTGGCGAAATTGAAGCCGGTGACGGTCGGCGGGGTGGTGGTGCAGAACGCGACCCTCCACAACGAAGACGAGATCGCACGCAAGGACGTGCGCATCGGGGATACGGTTGTGGTGCAGCGGGCCGGCGACGTGATCCCGCAGATCGTGCGCGTCATTGCGGAGAAACGCCCGCGCGGCGCGAAGCCTTACCACTTTCCCGACAAATGTCCGATTTGTCACAGCCACGCCGTGCGCGAAGTCGACGAGAAAACGGGAAAGGCCGAAGCGGCTCGGCGCTGCACGGGCGGGCTCATCTGTGCGGCCCAGGCAGTCGAGCGGCTCAGGCATTTCGTGTCGCGCAGCGCCTTCGACATCGAGGGGCTGGGCGAGAAACACATCGTGGCGTTCCACGAGGACGGACTGATCGAACAGCCCGCCGACATCTTCCGGCTGGAAAAGCGCTATGGTGCGGGCGACAAGGCGATCGCGAAGCGCGAGGGTTGGGGCGACCAGAGCGCCTCGAAGCTCTTCGAAGCCATCGACCGGCGACGAAATATTCCCCTCGACCGCTTTATCAATGCGCTCGGCATCCGCCATGTCGGCGAGACGACCGCCAAACTGCTCGCGCGCAATTTCCACACGCTGGATGCTTTTCTCGCCGCGATGGAAAGCGAGCAGGCGCTCCAGGAACTTGATGCGATCGGCGGCATCGGCGAGACCGTCGCCGAAGCGATCAAGGATTTCTTCGATGAGGCGCACAACCGCAAGGCGCTGAAAAATCTCATCGAAGAGATCGACGTCGAGCCCGTCGCCGCGCCGCGGGCGGCACATTCCGCCGTCGCCGGAATGACGGTCGTCTTCACCGGCACGCTCGAAAAGATGACGCGCCCCGAAGCCAAGGCGCGCGCCGAGACATTGGGTGCAAAAGTCGCCGGTTCGGTCTCGAAGAAAACGGATCTCGTCGTCGCCGGCCCTGGCGCCGGCTCCAAGCTCACCGAGGCAGAGAAGCTCGGCGTGAAGGTCATCGACGAGGATGCATGGCTCAAGATGATCGGGGAAAAATAGCCGACGCGGTGCGTTGTCAATCGGGGAGCGGTGCAAGCACGAGCATGAGGAGCCTCCACTGACCAGCTTCACGGCCAGCATTCGTCAGCAATGACACCATCCGCCGACACTCTCGTGATCTTCGGCGCCACGGGCGACCTGGCGAGGCGGATGCTGCTGCCGTCGCTGTATTTCCTCGAGCGCGACGGCCTCCTGGGCGAACGGCTTCGGATCATCGGGACCGCGCGCTCGAATTTCGACGATGACAGGTTTCGTTCGCTGGTCCGCGAAGCGGTGGCGGAACGCGCAGGCGCCGTCGACGAAGCGTCGTGGAACGTCTTCACTCGAAAGCTCCACTATTGCAGGGTGGATGCGCAGGAGCGATCCGATTTTGCTGCGCTCGGCCCGATGCTGGGCGAGAGTCCCGCCTACTACCTGTCTCTTTCCCCGCAGCACTATGGCGCCGCTTGCGCCAATCTTCGTGCTGCCAGTCTGGCCACCCCCCAAAGCCGCATTGTCGTGGAGAAGCCGATCGGTCGCGACCTAGAAAGCTGCCGTGCGATCAATACCTGCCTTGCAGCCGGCTTCGACGAACGGCGCATCTTCCGCATCGACCACTATCTCGGCAAGGAGACCGTTCAGAATCTGCTCGCGCTCCGCTTTGCCAATATCCTGTTCGAGCCATTGTGGAACAGAACCTGTATCGATCACGTCCAGATCACGGTCGCGGAATCGGTCGGCATCGAAGGACGGGCGAGCTATTACGATGCCTATGGCGCGCTTCGCGACATGGTGCAGAATCACATCCTGCAGTTGCTGTGCCTGGTGGCCATGGAGCCGCCGGCGAAACTCGATCCGGATGCAGTTCGCGACGAGAAGGCGAAGGTATTGCGCTCGTTGAGGCCCATTCGCGGACGGGAAGCATCCGCCAAGACCGTGCGCGGGCAATATGGCGAAGGACGGATCGACGGTGCCGCAGTGCCCGGCTATGCATCGGAAGCAGGCGAAAGCCGCACGGAAACTTTCGTTGCGCTCGAGGCGGAAATCGAGAATTGGCGCTGGTCGGGGGTCCCGTTCTATCTGCGCACGGGAAAGCGTCTGGCGCAGCGGCATACCGAAATCGTGATTCAGTTTCTGGGCGTTCCGCATTCGGCTTTTGCCGGCGCCGGCAACAGGGACCTCATTCCAAACCGGCTCACCATCACGCTCCAGCCGGAGGAACGCATTTCCCTCCTGCTGATGAACAAGATGCCCGGACTAACGGCCGACGGAATGCGTCTCAGCCCGTTGTCGCTCGATCTGAGTCTTACGGAGGCGTTTCGCGCGCAGCGGCGGCGGATTGCTTATGAGGGACTCCTTCTCGACGCACTCACCGGCAATCCCACCCTCTTCGTGCGCGGCGACGAGATCGAAGCTGCCTGGGCCTGGATCGACGGGATTGCAGCGGGCTGGAAGGATGCCGAAATCGTTCCGGAGCTCTATGCTGCAGGTTCGCGCGGGCCGGACGGCGCCGATGCGCTGATCGCCCGCCGCGGCTATAGTTGGGCCGTGTGATGTCGCAAACATCCCAAGCGCAACCCTATGGCCTTGTCGCCGATATCGGCGGCACCAATGTCAGGCTGGCGACCGTCGGGCTCAATGCGCGCGAACCACAAATAGGGTCACTTCGCGTTCTGTCGACGCAGGATCATCCCGATATCGTCGCCGCCGCAAAGGCCTATCTTCGCGAGGCGGCCATCGATGCGCCGCCCCATTCGCTCGTTTTCGCCGTGGCAGGCCCGATCAAGAACAATGAGATCCAGCTGACGAATGCGGGCTGGCGGATTTCCGCCAAGGCGTTGCAGGAAGGGCTGGGCGCGGCGTCGGCAAAGCTCGTCAACGATTTCGAAGCCGTCGCCCAGGCTGTGCCGCATCTGCGCGAGAGCGATCTCAAAGTGCTCGGCCCCTCGCCCGCATTCGATCCGCTGGGGGACGGCACGATTGCGATTGTGGGCCCGGGCACGGGACTCGGCGTCTCCGGACTTGTGAGCGGGAACGGCGCGCGGCTTGCGCTCGTCACGGAAGGCGGTCATGCCGCTTTCGCTCCGACCGATGCCATGGAAATGCGCGTCGTGGAGTTTCTGATGCGGCGGTATGGTCGCGTTTCCGCGGAGCGCATTCTCTCGGGTCCGGGTCTGCTCAATCTTTACGGGGCGATGGCCGAAATTTCGGGCGTGACACCAAACGACCGCACGCCCGAAAATATCACGGCCATAGCGCGAAGCGATTCTTCGTCGTTCGAAGCCAAGGTGTTCGCACGCTTTTGCGCGATATTGGGATCGGTTGCCGGCGATGTCGCGCTGATCATGGGAGCCCGCCGCGGTGTTCTGATAGCTGGAGGAATCCTTCCAGACGCCGCCGAGTTGATCGCCCAGAGCGACTTCCGCCGGCGATTCGAAGACAAAGCCCGCTTTAGGACCTACATGAGTGCAATTCCGACCGCGCTCATTCTGCAGCCGCATGTGGGCCTGATCGGCGCTGCATCGGTTCTGTTGCGGGATTTTTCCTCGGAGCGCGGATAGCGCGCGGTTTAGGCGGCTATCACTTCCGCACGCCGAATTGGCGCCCGAGCCAGTCGTAATAGTAAGGCTGCCTTGCGCGAAGGTTTTCTCGCGTGAAAGGCGGGCGATCCACATGACCGAACAGATAAAGACTGGCCGTGATGGCGAAAAATTCGACGCGGTTCGAGAGCACGAACGCGTCCGCCGGATACAACCCCGTCCGTTTCGCGCGCAGGTAGAAAACCGCGATTTCGGGATTGCGAAATCCATCCGGCAGAACCCGCGCATGGTAAGCGTGGAGCATCTCGTGCAGCAGGATCGGTTCGTCTGCCGGTTCGGGGGCGGCGTCGATCTGGACCCCGCTGTCCTGATTGAAACGGCCGCCGCCGTCGCCGCCATTCGCGCTCAAGGAGATGTGCTGAGCACGAAAGAACGCGAGCGTCGCCGGGCTCGCGCCGCAATCCGCCACGATGTCGATTTGACGGTGCACCGAGGATTCTATGTCCGAGAGATTTGGCGCGTTACGGGCGGCCGACAGATCGACAGCGAAGCCGCGATAATCGAGAATTTCGTTTGACGCCACGCCGGCGGGCGAGGCACTGGTCAGAATCAGTGCAGCGACGGGCGCAAAGATCCATTGCCTGAAACGTGACAGATAGTTCATCAGTATCATGGCGACCAGATTTCGGTAGTGAAACCGGAGTTGCGGATCTGGATGTTCGCTCTCGTGTCAGTTCACTGTCATGGCCCGCGAAAGCGGGCCACCCAGTTGAAACCGCCCCGCGCAAAATATCGTTGTCTGGGTGGCCCGGTCTCGGCTGTCGCGTCGCCGGGCCATGACAAATTTGGTAGAGCACGAGTTAACGTTCTAAGTCACCCATATGATAAATAGGCGGAGAGAACAACGGCAAGAGGCGCAAGCGCAATGGAATCCATAAATCCATACACCGGCAAAGTCGTCGAACGCTACGACGAAATGTCCCGCGACGAGGCGAATGCCGCAATCGATCTCGCTCATCGCGCACATCTCGAATGGCGAGGGATTTCCCTCTCCGAGCGCGCGAAGCCGATGCGCAAAGCCGCTGCGCTTCTCGAAGAGCGTTCCGGCGAATATGCCAGGATGATGGCGGTCGAAATGGGAAAGCCGGTGCGGGACGGCGCCGCAGAGGCGAAAAAATGTGCTGTGGGATGCAAATATTATGCAGAGAATGCCGAGCGGTTTCTGACCACCCAGAACGTTCCGATGGAGGGACGCAAGGCTTGTATCGTCTTCGAACCTCTCGGCGTATTGCTCGCGGTGATGCCATGGAACTTTCCGTTCTGGCAGGTCATTCGTTTTGCGGCTCCGGCGCTCATGGCGGGCAACGCTGCCGTCTTGAAGCATGCTGCAAACGTGCCCGGCTGCGCCGTCGCGCTCGAGCGCCTGTTCCGCGACGCAGGCTTTCCCGAACATCTCTTCAGGACCCTGCTGATCGGAAGTGGGGCAGTGGGCCAAGTGATCGAGCATGAATACATTCGCGCGGTCTCGCTTACTGGCAGTTCCGGCGCTGGCCGGGCTGTGGCTTCCAAAGCGGGCAAGTGTCTGAAGAAGACGGTCCTCGAACTAGGGGGCAGCGACGCCTACATCGTGCTCGCCGATGCCGATATCGCCTTCAGCGCAGCGCAATGCGCGAGGGCGCGCCTCGTCAATGGCGGTCAAAGCTGCATTGCGGGAAAGAGATTCATTGTCGTCGAACGTGCGCGAGAGGAATTCGAACGGAAGTTCGCGGCCGAGATGTCGAAGGGGGTAATGGGCGATCCCCTGAACGACAACACGACGCTCGGTCCCATGGCGCGCCACGATCTGCGTGACGCACTTCACGAGCAGGTGCAAAAGAGCGTCGAAATGGGCGCTCGCTGCCTAACGGGCGGCACAATTCCGGCGGGCGAGGGCGCCTTCTATCCTCCGACGGTACTTACCGATGTCCGCAAGGGTATGCCCGCCTATGACGAGGAGATGTTCGGGCCCGTCGCGGCAGTCATCGCCGCGCGCGACGAGGAAGAAGCGATCCGTCTGGCCAACGATTCAGAGTTCGGGTTGGGCGGCGCCATCTTTACCCGCGACCTCGCACGAGGCGAGCGCATCGCCAGCCGGGAAGTCGAATCGGGGCTCGTCTTCGTGAACGCGCCCACTGAATCCAATCCGGGCCTTCCCTTCGGAGGCATCAAGGAGAGCGGCTACGGGCGAGAACTCTCGAGCTTCGGTATCCATGAATTCGTAAACATCAAGACCGTCGTAATCGCGCCGCATGCGGGCGCGTCCCTATCGGCTGCTGCGCTGTCGGAATAGAAGGTTTTAGTATCCACTCTTGATGTTGAGCGACTCGCGTTCCAAAAATTTTCAACGCAGAGTACGCAGAGGATGCGCGGAGGTGCGCAGAGGGACATTGCGCGCCGAAGGGCGCGGGATTCCTCTTTTTCGCGTCCTCTGTGCTGCCTCCGCGTCCTCCGCGTTAAATCTTTCTCTGTCTGACGCACTGTTGATTCCCGGTACTACGCGTAGGGGTTTTTCGAAGTGCGCAGCGAGAAACGAAGCGGCGTGCCCGCGAAATCGAAGCTGGCGCGCAATTCGTTCTGCAGATAGCGCAACCAGGATTGCGGCAGGGAATCGAGCTGGTTTCCGAACAGCGCAAAAGTCGGGGGCCTGGATTTCGGCTGGGTCATGTAGCGTACGCGCACGCGGCGGCCCTTGATCGCCGGAGGAGGATGCCGGTCGAGCGCGCGGGAAAGAAGACGATTCAGTTCGGACGTCGGGACATGTCTGTTCCATGCGCGGTCCGCCGCGATCGCCGCCGGAATCAGCCGCGCCATTCCTTCTCCCGTCAGTGCCGAAACGGCCACGAGCGGGGCACCCGCGATTTGGGGGAGCAGGCGGTCGCGCTGGCGGGCAAAGGCCGAGATGGCGCCCGGTTTATTGCGGCTCAAATCCCACTTGCTGATCGCGAACAGGATCGCCCGCCCTTCGCGCGCCACGAGATCGGCGATGGTCAGGTCCTGCTTTTCGAAGGGTTGCGTGGAATCGATGACCACGATCACGCATTCGGCAAAGCGGATCGCGGTCAGCGCGCTGCCGATGGCGAGTTGCTCGAGCACGTTGCCGGCGGCTTTTGCGCGCTTTCGAAGCCCTGCGGTGTCGTGAAGAAGTACTGTCCGTCCTTCCGATTCGAAGGCAGCGGCCACGGAATCGCGCGTGGTGCCCGCTTCGGGACCTGTCAGGGTCCGCTCTTCGCCGAGCAGGCGATTGAAGAGTGTCGATTTGCCGACATTCGGCCGTCCGACGATGGCGAGCTTGAGGGGCCTGGCTTCCTCGGCCACAGGTTCTTCCGCACCGGCGTCGGCGACCAGGGGCGCAAGCGCATCGAAGAGTTCGCCCAGACCCCTTCCGTGTTCCGACGAAATCTCCACGGGATCGCCGAAGCCCCACTTCAACGCGTCCGCCAGATCGGAAATTCTGCCTTCGCATTTGTTGGCAACGAGAATCACGCGTTTTCCGGAGCGGCGGAGCTCCTTTGCCATGATGTCGTCGCCGGCCGTAACGCCTGCCCGTGCGTCGATCACAAAGGCGCACACGTCCGCCTGGCGAATGGCGGTTAGGGTTTGGTCGGTCATGCGCTGCGAAAGTTCGCCGCGCGCACCCGTATCAAATCCGGCCGTGTCGACGAGGCGGAAAACCAGGTCGCCCCATTGTACAATTTTTTCCTGACGGTCGCGCGTAACGCCCGGCGTGTCATGAACGATCGCCACCTTCCCGCCGGCCAGCCGGTTGAACAGGGTCGATTTGCCCACATTGGGACATCCAAGAATGGCGACGCATGGCGGCATGATCTCGCTCCGCCCGCCGCAGGATCAGCGCATGGCGATGAGCTGGGCGCCGTTCGTCAGGAGGTACAGCGTGCCATTGGCGACCACCGGGGCGATGTACGTGCCGTCGGGGATGTCGATGCGGCCGAGCAAGGCGCCCGAATAGGGCGAAATCGAAACCGCCTTTCCGGCCGAGGAGACAAGGATGAGGCGATCCGAAACGAGGACCGGGCCGGACCACACGATCGGATCGTCCTTGTTGGCGGGATCTCCCCAGCGCGCAAGCTGGTGGACCCATTTCACACGGCCGTCCTTACGCTCCAGACAGAGTACCTGGCCCTCGGTGGTCAGTACGTAGACGAAATCGCCCGCCGCCCACGGCGTCTGGATACCGCCAACGTCGCGCGACCATACGCGGTCGCCGGTGTTGAGGTTGATCGCCGCCATCATGCCCGAATGACTGATCGCAAACACCATGTCTCGGTCGACGACGGGGCGGCCGGCGATGTCGTCGAGTTCCGACAGGGCGGTCACGTTTCCCGCCTTGGTCAACATGTCGTTCCATTCGGCCCGGCCATTGTCGACCCGGATCGCATAGAGCTCGCCCGACGAGTAAGGCACGATCACGTAGTCGCCGGCCACCGCTGCGCTGGTGCTGGTAAGTATCCCGGCAGATTCCGAGATGCCCTGATGGTCCCAAAGCGTGCGGCCGTCGCTTTCGGCCAGCGCCACGAAATGATTGTCCTCGGACGAGACGAACACGCGTCCGCCGTTTGCGACCGGAGCGTTCACGATCGGTACTTCAAGATTCGATTTCCACAATTGCCTGCCGCTGGCCGCATCGAGGGCGAAGACGTTACCGAATCCCGTGCTCGCGAAGATTTTCCCTGCATCGAATGCAACGCCGCCACCGAAACCCTTCGATGGGTCGATCGACATGTCGGGGCCCATCAGGCCGAAGAGCGTGAAATCGTCCGGTCCTTGCGGCGCGAGACTCTTGTCCCAGAGCCGTGCTCCGGAACGCGCGTCGAAGGCGAAAAGATGAGCCTGGGAGTCGAGAACGTAGATTCGTCCTGCGGCGACGACGGGCGGGGCCGTCAGCCGTGAATCATCGTCGGAACCCTTGCCCGAGTCTGCCTGCCACACGGTCCGTAGCGGACCGCCGGCCTTGAGATGATACATCGCATTGGCCGCGTACCCGCCCGGCTCGGGCCATTCTCTGTTCGCATAGGGGGGTGGAAGGACAACCTCGGTCTTCGCAAGATCCGGATCCGGCTTGAGCGACGCGTCCAGCGCCATGACCGAGATGCGTTCGCCTTTCAGCGTCACCTTCTTGCTGGAGCTGAACCAGCCCGAAACAGAATCTGTAATTCCTCCGAGCGAATCGCACCCGGCAAGGGCCAGAGCGCCCACAACGCAAAGGATTGCTCGTAGCGTCTTTGCATTCATTTGCCTGGCGGACCTCCGGAGGGACTGGACGATATTTTCGGCGCCGGTTCGGGTTTCGGAAGGCTGCCGTAATTGGCATCGCCGCCGGCCTTCAGAAACCTCGCCATCGCCGCGGCCCTTGTGCGTAGCGAGGAGGGTGTGTCGGATTCGGCGGCGATCGACTGATAGGCCTTCAACGCGTCGGCCGTATTTCCCCAACGCAGATCCTCGTAGGCGAGTATCTCCCGCGCCATCGCGTGCCACGGATTGGTCGGGTCCGTCAGCGGTGCAACCAGCGTTTCCACGTCCGCCCTGGTCGCGCCATCAGCGATTGCCCAGGCCGCGCGTAGGCGCGCAACAGGGCTTAAATACGCATCGCCTGACTGCACGATCTGCTTGTAGATGCGTATCGCGTCGCCATGCCTGCCGGCCGCGAACAGCGCGTCGGCCTCGGCGAGCTGGCCGACCTTGGCGTAACCGCCCGGCGCGTTTTTGGCGATGTTGACAAATTCCGCCGCCGCCGCCGCGGGCTGACCACGCTCCAATATCTGCGCCGATGCAGCGAACGTCGCGGATGCCTTGAGTGCCTCGCGATGTTCGTAGACGCGATAAAGCTGGAGCCCTGCTGCACCGATCACGATCAGGGCTCCCAGCGCGATAACGTGGTCGCCGTACTTCTTCCAAAGCTTTTCTATACGTTCGCGCCGTACTTCTTCTTCGACTTCACGAAAGATGTCTGCCACGGAGCTGATCCCTTTGGCGTAGACCGGGACGCTCTCCCGGGCTCTCGCCGTCTATCGCCGTCGGAATTGGCGCACCGTCAACGAAGGCGGCGGGAACGGCGCCGGCCATGCATACGCCCCGAGAGCGACGGATGATTAGCCCGCGCGGACAGGGCTGGCAACTCGACCGGGCCCGAAGTCGCGGGTACGCCCGATCAGACCGCCTTCTTCATCTGATAGACGTTTTCTTCGCCCGGAAATCGGCGCGTGCGCACGTCTGCAGCATAGGATTTCACTGCCGCTTCGATGTCGGCACCCATGCTGGCATATTGGCGCACGAATTTGGGCGGCTTGGGGTTGAGGCCAAGCATGTCTTCCATGACCAGTATCTGGCCGTCGCATTCGGCCGACGCGCCAATCCCGATCGTTGGAATGGCGACCTGGCGGGTGATTTTCGCTGCGAGCGGTTCGGCCATTCCCTCGAGGACCACTGCGAAGGCGCCGGCTTCCGCAACCGCCGCGGCATCGGTTTCAATAGTCGGCCATTCTTCGGGCGTGCGGCCTTGCGTCTTGAATCCGCCGAGCACCTGGATCATCTGGGGCGTAAGGCCGATATGGCCCATGACGGGAATGCCGCGCAACGACAGATACCGGATCGTTTCCGCCATGCGTGCGCCGCCTTCGAGCTTCACGGCGCCGCAACCCGTTTCCTGCATGATCCGCGCGGCATTCCGGAAGGCGACCTGGGGACTCTCCTCATAGGAGCCGAAAGGCATGTCGATGACGATAAGCGCGCACCGCGAGCCGCGCATTACCGCTTTGCCGTGAAGGATCATCATGTCGAGCGTGACGCCGAGCGTCGTCTCCATCCCGTGCATGACCATGCCGAGAGAATCCCCCACCAGCATCAGGTCGACATGAGGGTCGAGCAACCGTGCGGTATGCGCGTGGTAGCAGGTCAGGCATACTACCGGCTTCGCGTTCTTGCGCGCGCGAATTTCGGGAACGGTGATGCGTCTGATTTCGTTGACGGCCGACATGCTGGTCTCCCCGGACAATCCGGCGGCACCTTACCGGAAATTCTACTCCGCCGCCTCTTCTTCGGCAGGGGCAGCGCCCTCCTCGAACAGCTCGGAGGCCGGCTGCGCCGCTTGCTCTTCGGGCGCCGGCTCGGCGAGCACGTCTTCGCCGCGCGCCTGGCGCTCGGCCTCGTCCTCCGTCCGCGCGACATTGATGGTCACGTGCACGCGAACTTCCGGGTGCAGCACGACGACAACCGGAAAGAGACCGATGGTCTTGATCGCCTTGTCCAGTGGGACCTGGGTACGGCTGACCGAAAAGCCGCCTGCGCTGATCACGTCGGCGATGTCGCGCGGAGACACCGAGCCGTAGAGTTGTCCGCGGTCCCCCGCCTGGCGCAGCAAGACAAATCGCTTGCCCTCGAGCTTGGCGGCGACCGTCGAAGCTTCCGACTTGTGTTCGAGATTGCGCGCTTCCAGCTGGGCGCGCTGCGTCTCGAAATAGGAACGGTTCTGCTTGGTAGCGCGCAACGCCTTTTTCTTGGGCAGGAGATAGTTGCGGGCAAATCCGTCCTTGACCTTCACCACGTCGCCCATCTGGCCGAGCTTTTCGACGCGTTCGAGTAGTATGACCTGCATCGGGCGCTCCTATTTCACCACGTAGGGCAGCAGGGCCATGAAGCGGGCGCGCTTGATGGCGAGCGCGAGCAATCGCTGCTTCCTGGTCGAAACTGCCGTAATTCTCGAGGGAACGATCTTTCCGCGTTCCGAAATGAAGCGCTGCAGGAGCTTCACGTCCTTGTAGTCGATTCTTGGCGCATTGGCGCCGGAGAACGGACAGGTTTTTTTGCGGCGGAAAAAGGGACGCCGCTGGCCTCCGGCCTGACTCATTGCGTCGCCTCCTGGGCTTCGGCTTCGGGCTTGCGTTCGCCCCCTTCACGTTCGCGGCGCATCTTGTTCGAGCTCGACTGTTCGAACTGATCGACCTTGACCGTCAGGCAGCGCAGAACGTCTTCGTTGATCTTCAACTGGCGTTCGAGTTCCTGCACGGCTTTTGCCGGCGCGTTGATGTTGAGAAGGACGTAATGCCCCTTGCGGTTCTTCTTGATGCGATACGCGAGCGAGCGCAGACCCCAATATTCCTGCTTCTCGACCTTGCCGCCTTCACCTTCGACGATGGTTTTCAGGTGTGTCGCCAATGCGTCCACCTGCTGCGCGCTGATATCCTGGCGCGCAATCAGTAGATGCTCGTAAAGAGCCATGGAACTCCCTTTCCTGGGCTGCGGTACGTGCCCGGCAGGGCTGCCGGTGCGCGCATCGGATCGCCAGGATCGCCGGACCACCCGGCATCGGCCCTCGTCGGGCCGCCCGCGACCGCAGCCGCTTCAAGGCGGCGGCCTATACAGGAAGCGCGGGGAAAGGGCAATCCACGCCATCAAAGACGAAGGGCGCTGCCTCGGCAGCGCCCTCGATGTCACGGCCCGGGACCTAAGTCTCCGGGCCGACCGGCCCGGCGGGCGGGCCCGTCTTTATATCCGACGCCATAGGCGTGGATAAGCGACTATCCGCCCTCGCGCTCTTCAATTCAAGCTGTGAACGCAAATTTATTCGATCCCGAACCTGGTTCGTAGGATCGCCGCTTTTCAACGCTCCGCCACGACAGACGCATCTCGCCCTCCGAAATCGCGATTTGCCGGATGACCTTTCATTTCATACAAGAGATTCAGGTCGACTTAAGAGGAATGCGAGCCTTGCCATGACTCGCGCATTCGTATTTCCGGGACAGGGTAGCCAGGCGATCGGGATGGGCCGCGCGCTCGCCGAAAGCTTTGCATCTGCGCGCGGCGTGTTTCAGGAAGTCGACGAAACACTGAAGCAAAACCTTTCGCGTCTCATGTGGGAGGGACCGGAAAGCGAACTGGTCCTTACCGAGAATGCGCAGCCGGCGATCATGGCGCTCAGTCTGGCGGTGATGCGCGTGCTCGAGCGCGATGCAGGTCTCGATCTCGCCCGGCAGGCAAGACTGGTTGCGGGCCATTCGCTCGGCGAATACAGCGCGCTGGCTGCTACAGGTTCATTCTCGCTTGGCGATGCGGCACGCCTACTCAGGCTGCGAGGGCGCGCCATGCAGAGCGCCGTTCCGGCGGGCACGGGAGCGATGAGCGCACTGCTCGGCATCGAAGTGGCCGATGCGGAGGCGGCGGCCATCGAAGCATCTGCGCAGGGCGGCGTGTGCGTGGTTGCGAACGACAATGCTCCCGGCCAGGTCGTGATTTCCGGTACAAAAGAAGCTGTCGCGCGCGCCGAAATCTTTGCCAAAGGCAAGGGAGCAAAGCGCGCGATTCCCCTGGCGGTCAGCGCGCCTTTCCATTGCCCCCTGATGCAACCCGCCGCGGACGCGATGCGCGAGGCTCTG
Source organism: Rhizomicrobium sp. (assembly GCA_036495845.1). GTDB lineage: Bacteria > Pseudomonadota > Alphaproteobacteria > Micropepsales > Micropepsaceae > Rhizomicrobium. The sequence goes on along the minus strand of DASXMF010000080.1, from coordinate 25,089 downwards.
GCAGAGGTCGTCCTCCGTCCTCTGCCGGTGCCGCTCGTCGCCAATGTGACGGCGGCCGAAGTCTGCGAGCCCGAAACCATTCGCCGACTCCTTGTCGAACAGGTTACCTCGCGCGTGCGTTGGCGTGAAACCATGCTGTCCTTTGCTTCGCTCGGCGTGGACACAACCGTTGAGGCGGGCGGCAACAAGGTGCTGACCGCAATGGTCAAGCGCACCGCCCGCGAGCTCGTAGCAGTCGCGCTCGACACGCCCGCCGATATCGAGTCTTTTGCCAGGACGCTTTGAGAAAGATGCGGACCAATGTTTGATCTCTCGGGCAAGACGGCCCTCGTCACGGGCGCCAGCGGTGGGATCGGCGGGGCGATTGCACGCGCACTCCACGCGCAAGGCGCCACGGTCGTCCTATCCGGAACCCGGGTGGCCGCCCTCGAAACGCTCAAGAGCGATCTGGGCGAACGCGCGCACATCGCCACTTGCGATCTGCACGATGCCGGTTCGATCGACGCGCTCGCCAAATCTGCGGAGGGCGCGGCGGGAGGAATCGACATTCTGGTCAACAACGCGGGCATAACGCGCGACAATCTCTTTCTGCGCATGAAGGACGCGGAGTGGGACGAGGTGATCTCCGTCGATCTGACGGCGGCGTTCCGTCTGTCGCGCACATTCTTGCGCGGTATGATGAAGCGGCGTTGGGGGCGGATCGTGACGATCACGTCCGTGGTGGGAACGACTGGAAATCCAGGTCAGGGAAACTACTCGGCCGCCAAGGCCGGCCTTGCGGGCATGACCAAGTCTCTTGCCCAGGAAGTTGCAAGCCGCAACATCACGGTCAATTGCGTCGCCCCCGGATTTATCGCGACCGCCATGACGGAGATCCTCGGTGACGCACAACGCTCGGCGATTCTCGGCCGAATTCCGGCGGGCCGGATGGGAGAGGGTCAGGATGTCGCGGCCGCGGTGGTCTATCTTGCAAGCGAGGAGGGCGCCTATGTCACGGGCCAGACGCTGCACGTGAACGGCGGCATGGCCATGATTTAACCCCCCGTATCAAAGGGATAAGGCGCAGTAGCGGGACTGTGGGCTTTGTGTTACCAAACACCCGGCCTCGGCTCGAGGCAGGGGAGAAGTGCCTCAGGGCCGCCGCCGCGCAGCACAGGTGCGGCGATAAACACGAACGAGAGGTTTTGGAGATAAAATGAGCGACACTGCCGAGCGCGTGAAGAAGATTGTCGTCGAACACCTGAATGTCGACGCCGACAAGGTCACGGAAAGCGCGTCATTCATCGAAGACCTGGGGGCAGACAGCCTCGACACGGTCGAGCTGGTCATGGCATTCGAGGAAGAATTCGGCATCGAGATTCCCGACGACGCCGCGGAATCCATCGTCACGGTCGGCGATGCCGTAAAGTATATCGAAAAATCGCAGAGCTGAGTGCTCGGGGCCGTCGCCTCTGAAATGCGCAGGGTTGTCGTTACCGGGCTGGGGCTGGTTACACCGCTGGCGTGCGGCGTGGCAGACACGTGGTCGCGGCTGCTTGCTGGCCAGTCGGGCGCCCGCCCGATTACCCGGTTCAAGGTCGACGACATTTCCGCGCGTATTGCCTGCGATGTGCCTCGCGGCGACGGAACGCAAGGTTCATTCAACGTGGACGCCTGGGTCGATCCCAGGGAGCAGCGGCGCGTCGATGATTTCATCATCTTTGCCCTCGCAGCTGCCCAGCAAGCCGTCGACGATTCCGGATTCGTGCCGAAAGACATGGAGGAGCGGTATCGGACAGGCGTGCTCATCGGCTCGGGAATCGGCGGTCTGCCGGGGATCGAGGAAGCCGCGATTCTCGTGCACGAGAAAGGTCCGCGCCGCCTTAGCCCGTTCTTCATACCAGGCAGGCTGATCAACCTGGCTTCCGGCTATGCCTCGATACGTTTCGGATTCAAGGGTCCGAACCACGCGGTGGTCACGGCCTGCGCCACCGGCGCACACGCAATCGGGGATGCGGCACGCATGATTGCGCTCGATGACGCCGATCGGATGTTGGCCGGCGGAACGGAAGCAGCCATCTCCCGTCTGGGCATGGCGGGATTCGCCGCATGCCGGGCCCTGTCGACACGATACAACGATACTCCCGAAAAGGCGTCACGCCCATACGACCGGGATCGCGACGGCTTCGTCATGGGAGAAGGCGCGGGAATGGTGATGCTCGAAGAACTCGATCATGCGAAGCGCCGCGGTGCGCGCATTTACGCGGAAGTGAAGGGCTACGGCATGTCCGGCGATGCTCACCACATTACGGCGCCGGAAGAAAGTGGGGATGGCGGCTATCGAGCAATGCGGGCCGCGTTGGGGCGCGCCATGCTTGCGCCCGCGGATATCGACTACGTCAATGCCCACGGAACCTCAACGCCGGTGGGTGACGAAATCGAACTTACGGCGGTGGAGAGACTGTTCGGAAAGGCCGCAGGCAAGGTCTCGATGTCGTCGACAAAATCTTCCATCGGACATCTTTTGGGCGCGGCCGGCGCCGTAGAAGCAATTTTTTCGATTCTTGCCATCCGGGACCAGATTGTTCCGCCCACGATCAATCTCGACAATCCGTCTGTCGCCACCGAAATCGATCTCGTGCCGCACAAGGCGAGGAAAAGAAACGTTCAGGCGGTGTTGTCGAATTCGTTCGGTTTCGGCGGAACGAACGCATCGCTCGTTTTTGGGCCTGGCCCCTAGTGTCGTGGTTTCGAGGTTCGGCTTATCATCGATATCACCCCCTTGGCGAACTGCGAAACCAAAACGACACTAGAATCTATGGACAACCAGTGTTCTTCGATTCCGAAATTCGCCCGGAGCCCGATATAGAGATCATTCGAATCTCGGAATCGGGACACTAGCGATCGGCGGCACTTCAATCTGTCCGAGAGTGCGCAGTACCATGACTCGCATATTTCGATCCCTTGCGACCGTTCTGGTCCTGGCTGTTCTCGCCGGGAGCGCCTGGCTGGGGGAGAGGTGGAACTTCACGGCACCGGGTCCTCCGCTTCCACGCGGTGCGAGCGAAACGGTGGTTGTCGTTAAACCGGGCGACGGCCTTTGGACGATCACGGAACGGCTGCGAGATGCGGGCGTCCTGCGAAGCGATATCCTTTTTGCTCTCGGCGTGCGGCTTCGGCGAGAGAGTCCACTCCTCAAAGCGGGGGAATACGCCATTCCCTCGCGCGTCAGCATGGATGATCTCGCCGATATTCTGATCACAGGCACATCCATCGAGCACAAATTCACCGCGGCGGAGGGCCTGACCAGCGACATGATCGCGAATCTCCTCAACCACGATCCGGAACTGACCGGTGCCGCGCAGCCCGCTCCGGAAGAGGGGACCCTTCTGCCCGAAACCTACCTTTTCACCAGGGGCGCAACCCGTAGCAGCATCGTCGCCAAGATGCGCACGGCTCAGGAGGCTTTCCTTGACCGGGCGTGGGAGGTGCGAGCACCCGGCCTGCCGTTCAGGTCTCCGCGCGATGCAGTGACGCTGGCGTCGGTCGTCGAAAAGGAAACGGCAATTCCCGAAGAGCGTCGCCATATTGCGGCGGTCTTCGTCAACCGACTGCGCCTGGGCATGAAGCTCGAATCGGATCCGACGGTCATTTACGGGATCAGCAAAGGCTACCCCCTCGGTCGTGGAATTCGCGCGAGCGAGTTGCTGGCACCCACGCCGTACAACACATATGCGGTTGCCGGTTTGCCGCCGACGCCGATCTGCAATCCCGGAAAAGACTCGATTGCGGCCGTCTTGAACCCGGAGCGGTCCGCGGATCTCTACTTTGTGGCGGATGGAACCGGGGGACACGTTTTCGCTGCGACCAAGCGCGACCACGACCGCAATGTTGCTCGTTGGCGCCGGATCGAAAGCACCGCCCTGCGCATCAGGCCGTAGCGCAGGACTTGTCGCTCGCTACCACACGCTTGCACGCGCACGGACAGGGATTATTGTCGAAGTCGCCGGTTCGGGAGAATACAATGACGCTCATCAGCATGACCGGTTTTGCAGATGCGCAGGGCGCGGTCGAGGGCCTGCGCTGGCGCTGGGAAGTGCGAAGCGTAAACGGCCGCAGTCTGGATCTGAGATTGCGGACGCCACCCGGAATGGAAGGAATTGAGCCGGCAGCGCGGATGCTGGCCACCGAACGGTTTCGCCGCGGCAATATTCAGGCAGCGCTCACGCTCGAGTCCCAGGAGGGCTCGCGAGGACTCCGGGTCGACGCATCGGCGCTTGCCCAGGCCGTCAAAATTGCGACGAGAATCGCCCAGGAAAGCGGCCTGGCGCCGGCACGGGTCGACGGCCTGCTCGCGCTCAAGGGTGTTCTCGTTCAGGAGGAGGCATTGGCGGTCTATGCCCCTGAGCGGGCAGCACGTGACGCCGCGATTTTGGAGACCCTGTCCCTTGCTTTCGATGCACTTGTGCGTGCGCGGTCACAGGAAGGTTCGAAGCTTGCTGTTCTGCTTTCGCGCACCGCCGAGGAGATCGGTCGGCTGACGGATGACGCGCGGCGAATTGCTGCACATCAGCCGGCCGCGCTGCGCGACAAGCTGCACGCCCAGCTTTCGGAGCTGATGCAAACTAACCTGCCCGGCGACGACCGGATCGCGCAGGAGATCGCGCTCCTGGCCGCGCGCGCCGACGTTAGGGAGGAACTCGACCGCCTGCATGCCCATGTGGAGGAAGCGCAACGGCTGATCGCCTCGGGCGACGCGGTGGGGCGCAAACTCGACTTTCTGTCGCAGGAGTTGAACCGCGAAGCAAATACGCTCTGCTCGAAATCCTCCGACATCGCGCTCACGCGCCTTGGTCTTGCGATCAAGGCGGCGATCGACCAGTTTCGCGAGCAGGCGCAGAACGTGGAATGACCTCGATTGGCCGCCGCGGATTGATGCTGGTTCTTTCCTCGCCATCGGGAGCGGGCAAGACCACGCTCTCGCGTCGATTGCTGGAGGCGGACACGAACGTCGTGCTCTCGGTGTCCATGACGACGCGCAAGCAACGCGCGGGCGAGCGTGAAGGCACCGATTATTTCTTTGTGACGCGCGAGTCGTTCGATGCCGCGGTGAGAAGCGGCCAATTTCTGGAATACGCCAACGTATTCGATCATCTTTACGGGACGCCCAGGACACCGGTAATGCAGGCCATCGCTGAGGGACGCGACGTGCTGTTCGACATTGACTGGCAGGGCACGCAGCAGCTTAGGGAGCGCGCCTGCGACGACCTGGTCAGCATCTTCGTGCTGCCTCCGTCGCGCGACGAGCTGGAGCGGCGGCTGAAAGCGCGGGCGCAGGATTCCGATGCGGTCGTCGCGGAGCGCATGGCAAAAGCGGACGGCGAAATCAGCCACTGGGCCGAATACGATTACGTCATCGTCAACGACGATCTCGACCGGTCGCTACGGAAAATTCAATCCATCCTCGAGGCCGAACGGCTCAAGCGCGTCCGCCAGAGCGGCCTCTCCGCCTTCGTGCGCACATTGTCGGCCGCACGTTGAGTCCAGTTGGCGCGCCTGCGATTACGGCGTCAGCACCACGCGGCCCGTGATGAGGCCTTGCCGCAGATCGTCGAGCGTCCGGCCGGCGTCGGACAATGGCCGCATCTTGACTGGGATCGGGTCGATCTTTCCGGCGCGCACCAGCGCCATCATTTCCTGCGCTTCGGCAAGCGAGCCGACAAAGGAGCCGACGATGCGCAATGCCCGCAGGGGAAACATCGGCAGCGGCATGGACATCGAACCCCCAAACAACCCGACGACGACAATCGTGCCGCCCTTGCGGACGGAGGCGTTGGCGAAGGCAAAGCTCGCGTCAGAGCCCACAAAATCGATTGCCGCGTAGGCGCCACCGCGCGTATCGGCGACTAGCTTCTTTGCCTCGCCCGCATCCTTCGTGTTGTAGCTCGCCAGGGCGCCGACACTTTGCGCGGTCGCCAGCCTGGACTCGTCAATGTCGGCGACCAGAGGTTTCTTTCCCGTGAGCGCTTTCGCAAATTGCACGCCCATGAGACCGACGCCGCCGCATCCGATTACGACGATCTGATCGTCGGCAAGGAGATTTCCGATCTTTTTTACCGCGCCGTAGGCCGTCAGGCCCGAGCACATGAAAGCGGCAGCCAACGCGGGCGGCGCCGAACCGTAGTCGAGCAGGTATTTGGGGTGTGGAATCAGCACATGGGTGGAATAGCCACCGGCAATTCCCGACGAGCAACCCAGCTGTCGTGGCCTCGCGCAAAGATTCTCCTCGCCGCGAAGGCAGGCGCCGCAATCGCCGCAGCCGATCCATGGAAAAACGGAAAAGCGCTGGCCCGGCCGGACATCGCGCACATCCGCTCCGATCGCGCAGATCTCGCCCTCGATCTCGTGACCCATGGTGTGGGGCAGGCTGATATTTGTGAGCGGCAGTCGGTTGCCGTGACCAAGATCGAAATATCCGTCGTGAATATGCACATCGCTGTGGCACACGCCGGCATGCAGCACCTTGAGAAGAACTTCCGCGCCTCGCGGCACCGGCGTCGGCGCTTCGATCTCCCGGAGCGGCGCTCCGAATCCGACGACTGCCTGGGACAGCATGCATTTTCTCCGTGATGTCAGGGAACGCTGCGACTCTCGCATGAGGTATCACTGCCCTCAAGCGCCGCGCGGCGCAGGCGGGCGAGGGCCGCGAATGCGTGAATGTCGAGATCCTGCGCGCGTGCGCGCGGATCGAGGCCAGCAGCCAGAATCATCTCTTCGGCTTTGGGTGCGATGGATTTCAGGCTCTGGCGCAGCATCTTGCGCCTCATGCCGAAGGCCGCCGCGGTCACGGTCTGCAGATCGTCGAGCCGCGCGGGTGCGATGGGCGATCGCATGGGCTCGAAGCGAACAAGCGTCGATGTGATCTTGGGCGAGGGCGTGAAGGCGCGGCGATCGACGTCGAACACGATACGTGGGCGCGTCCGCCACTGTGATAAAACGGAGAGACGGCCGTAGTCGCTCGAGCCGGCCAAGGCGACAAACCTTTGGGCGACTTCGCGCTGGAACATCAAAGTCAGGCTGTCCCAGAAAGGCGGCCATTCCGCCACGGTCAGCCATTTCACAAGCAGGGCCGTAGCGATGTTGTAGGGCAGATTGGCCATGACTCGTACGGGCGAGGCCGCGTCGTGCTGGCGCAGCATCGAGATCTCATCGAGCGCGAGCGCGTCGCCATCTACGATTTGCAAGCGGCCAGGCCAGACGCGCGCGATGTCATCGAGGGCAGGCAGACAACGCTTGTCGCGTTCAACGGCAATGACGCGGGCGGCGCCTTCGGAAAGGAGCGCCCTGGTCAGACCGCCGGGCCCCGGGCCTACCTCGTAAACCACGACGTTCTCTAGGGGTCCCGCCGACCGCGCGATCTTTCGTGTGAGGTTGAAGTCGAGAAGGAAATTCTGGCCGAACGACTTCTTTGCGGCGAGTCCGTATGCGGCGATCACGTTCCGCAGCGGCGGAAGCCCGTCAGAGACCTCGCGCATCCGCCATCGCCGCCGCCATGCGGATGGCGGCCATCATGCTGCGCGCGTCGGCCTTCCCCTGCCCGGCGATATCGAAGGCCGTGCCATGGTCGGGCGAAGTGCGCACGATCGGCAGACCGAGCGTCACGTTCACGCCTTCCCAGAAAGCAAGCGTCTTCACGGGAATCAACGCCTGATCGTGATACATGCACAACGCCGCGTCATATTGCGCACGCGCTTCCGCGTGGAACATCGTATCGGCAGGGAGAGGCCCTTCCACGCGGTGGCCACGCGTCCGCAGAGTGTCGACAGCGGGGCGGATGATCTCGATTTCCTCGCGCCCGAGCTTGCCGCCTTCTCCGGCGTGCGGATTGAGCCCCGAAACGGCCAGACGCGGCTGTTCGATGCGAAAATCGCGAGCGAGAGCGGCCAGAACGATTTCTGCAGTTTCGACGATTGCCGATTGCGAGATCCGGCTCGGCACTTCTTCCAGTGCCGAATGGATCGTCAGCGGCACGACGCGCAAACCGCCGCCTATGAGCATCATGACCGCGCGGCGCTGACCCGTCAGCCGCGCGAGGAATTCGGTGTGGCCCGGGAAAGCAAAACCGCACTCCATCAGTCTGGCTTTGTGAATCGGCGCCGTTACGATTGCGCCAGCCTCGCCGGCAAGCGCCGCGCATACGGCGATTTCAATCGCATCGACGACTGCCGCCGGACCAGTCCGCGCAATTTCTTCTTTTTGCGGCCAGAAGGCGATATCGGCCATTCGGGCGTGCGCGCGAAACACGTTGGTGTCGCCGACGAGCCGTAGGGGATGCGCCCCCACCTGACCGCCCATCGCCTGCCAGGCCATTGCGGCGACTTCCGGTCCGATGCCCGCAGGTTCTCCCATCGTAATGAGAATGGGCGAGGCCGTGAACGGATCAGCGGGATTCGACATCAGCTTCGCGCCGCAGGTCGCGCAGATAGCGGCGGGCGAGCACGGTCATCTGCTGCTCGTACAGCTGCTGTTCGACCTGATCTCGCGTGGGAATGATGATTGCAGTTTCTTTCAGCACCGGTTTGTCGCAACGCACGATGAGTTCGACACCGGCTGGAGACGCAAACGGCTCCGTGGTCTCACCCGCAGGCGTCTTGGCGATTTCGGCCTGCATGTTGGCGCTGAGGTCGGAGAGCCGCATGGTTCCCAAGTTCTGATATACGGCCGCCGGCACTTTGCTCACGACGTCGTGAGCGTGCTGACAGTCCCGTATATGGGAACGCACGACACCCGCCGCTTCCATGGCGCGCTGCGCCAGATCCTTTGCGGGTTTGGGTCCTATCGGCAACAGCACACGCACGAGGGGCAAGGTGCCCAGCGGCGTGGCGCTCTGTTGTGCCGCGACCGGAATTTTGGTTCCGGCGGGCGCCTGCTTATCGCGCAATTGCACGATGAAATAGCCGCCGGATGCGCGAATGGGAGGGCTGACATCTCCAACGACCATGTCCTTCAGCCGCGACGCGATCTCATTGGGAATCTGTCCGTCCTCGACCCACCCGAGATCGCCGCCCTGGGCGGCGGTCGGGTTCTGGCTGAACTGCCGGGCAACGGCCGAGAACGGCGCCCCGAGCTGAATCTGGTTGTCGAGATCGGTCATGTCTTTAAAGACTCGAACGTCCTGCTCGGGCGAATCGACGGACTTGAAGATCTCGCTCACCAGATAGCGCGGCTTGTTTGCGCCCTGCTTGATGCGCTCCAGTTCGGCGCTCACGTCTTCGGGTGTTATGTGCACGCGGTCGCCCAATTGATCCTGCACCAGCTTGGACCACGCGATCTGCACGCTGATCTGCGCGCGCAGCGTGGCCATGTCCACACCGCCCTGCGACAGCACCGACTTCAGCTGATCCATCGACAAATGGTTGCCCTTGACGATGTCGTCGATCGCCTTGTCCACGTCTGCGGCCGATACCGACACATTGGCCTTCTGCGCTTCGAGCAACTCCATTCGCTCGGTCTCGAGTTCGGCGAGCACCTGTCCGCGAATCTGTTTCAGCGCGTCCTCCGAAGGGCGCATCCCCGATGTCGCGATGAAGAGTGCCATGCGCTGGCGCAGATCGTAATCCGAAATGACCGAATCGTTGACGATCGCCGCCACGCCGTCGCCGTGATGCACCACGCTTCCGGCGAGGTCGGCTGCACTCGGCTGCGCGGGAGCGCTCGACGACCCCGCTGGAGGGTTGCTATCGCGGGCGGGAGCCGCGGCCAGCGCCAGGGATACGGACGCCGCCGCGAATGCGCATGCACCCCACATGGCGAACTTGCGAAATCGAGGGTTCAAGTCGTGGTCTTCGGCTGTTGTGTTTCAGGCCGCCGACTTAGCCCCGATTTGGGCTATTGGCGGGGCGCCCGGCTCAAGCGGACAGAATAAGCATTTCCTCCGTTCCGTCAAAGCGGCATCGAAGAGTAAAGGTTTTGCGGGAATATGCCCGAACGCTGCACCGGCACCTCGCTCGTCTTGAGCGTGAAGCGGAAAATAACGGAGGTCGACGGTGGCAATTCCCGGAACTGGGTAAAGTTTCTTTCATAGGAAATGGAAAAGCCGAGGCACTCGTCGTCATAGCCAAATCCGAACTGATCGGAAATCATCTGGCTTGCCACAAGATCGCGCTGGGCGGCGAGATAGGCGAGCCAGTTCCCCCACAGGCCAATCAGCGCCTGAGCCTTTGCCTCCTCGCGTGCGCCAAGGCCGAGCGTGACCTCTTCGGATGGCAGCTTGAGATAGCTGATTTCGAGCGACGATCGCCCAAAGACCGCATCGACATAAGCTTCGTTGCGTTCCAGCGTCCCGGTGGAGGTATCGACGTCGATGCGGTCGCTGATCGTCAGGTGTGGCTGGAAACTGACGCCGAGGCTTCCCACGAGATCCGAGGTCTTGCTTTCGTATCCCGAGTCCTGTGCAAAGACCGGATCGGGCTTCAGACGATAGGCCTGGCCAACCAGAAATTCGACCGACCCCGCGGGAAACAGCGCCTCGCTGCGCACGCCGACGTTTGCGCTTGGCCCGCTTTCGACAAGGTCGTGCGATGAGAGACGGTCGAGATTGAAGATGTTCGTGCTGTCGAGTTGAAAGTCCACGTTGGACGAGCCGGTAGGCAGCACGCCGTAGCCGGTCTCGTTGGGAATGCCCTCCGGATTGTCTCCGTACGGAGCTGCGATCACCTGGGCGATCGGCTCGACGACGAATGCGCGCATGCCCCAGGCGCCGGGAGAAACGAAAGGCCAGCGCCAGTCGATCGCAACGTAAGGTGCACCGCGCGCGATGTATTGGCTGTCGGCAAAGCCCGTCTCCCCAAGCGCGTTGACCTCGCTCGTGTGATAGAGATCGCCCCGCAAGTCGCCCTGCAAGGTGAGGAGTTCGCCGTCGCCCATCACCACGGGGAAACGCCAGCGGGCTTCTCCCGTCAGCCGTTGATCGTCCTCCCCGATGTTGCGCGAGATCGCGACCGTGCTGAGATCAAAGCGGAAGTCGCCGCCGAACAGATCCCGCCGCGGGACATAGCTGTATTCAATGAGAGGAAGGACTACGGGGAAGAGGTTATTGTCGTCCGTGGTGCGCAGACCCTGGAAAAAGTAGCCCGAAATGGCGAAGCGGCTGCGTCCGTCCAGTCCTTCGACGAACAGATTGTTGGTGAGGCGATCGGCGTCGGTGATGCTGTAACGCTGAAGGTAACTCGCATAGGAAGTGAGCTGTGCCGTGTATCCGAAGTGCCATACATCGTCGATCGGCACGGTGCCCGCGCCGAACAGCGATCCGTAAATCTGGTCGAGGTTCTCGAATGCACCGGCGTGCGGATCATCGGCGACAGTGGCCTGCAGCCACATGCCGCCATGCTCCCAGCGCTGGCGGTATTCCGCTTCAAGCTGCTCGCCGCCAAATGTGGACACGAGCGGCGCGATCGTGGCGTCCTGCGAATCGCTAAAGGCCAGGTAGAACGGTATCCTCACGAACGTTCCCAACGTGCTCTTGGTGCCGGCGTCCGGCATGAGGATGCCAGACGCGTGCTTCACGGTCGGATCGGGATGGTCGAAGTACGGTGTGTAAAAGACGGGAATGCCTTCCATCTCGACAACGGCGTCGCGGTAGTAGATGCGGTGCTTGACTTCGTCATAGATCACGCGTGACGCTCGCACCGCCCAATCAGGCGTGCGTTCACCCGGCTTGTTGCAGATCTTGCACGGCGTGTAGACAGCCTTGGTGGCTATCGTGCGCACACCTCCGACCCGCGTTGCGCGCGCGGCAACGAGGCGCCCGTTCTGGCCGAAGAGTGCCGCAAAGCTCTCCATGACGCCATTCTTCATACGGTCGGTCAGGCGAACCTGCTCTGCAAAAACCACGGTGCCGTCCGGCGCCATCATCACTACGTGACCGCTCGCCGTAACGACGTCGCGGCGCTCGTCGTTGACGACGCGGTCCGCCAGGAGAATGCGCCCGTTGTAGTCGATTTCGACATCGCCGACGGCTGTCGACACGCCCGAGTTCAAATCGTAGTCGACACGATCCGCCTTCAGCAGCATCTGTCCATTGCCACTGCCCAGCAACGCCGAGCTCGAAAACATGGACTGCGACGGCGCGTCGCTCGCCGTCTGCGCGCAAACCGGCGCTTCGCAGAGCGCCAGAATGCCGCTCAGAACAAGCGCTCCCCCCAACCGCATGTTCAACCGTCCTCCTGGTGGAAGACGAGCGTCATTCCGAGAAGAATTGCCGTCGCGGCAGGAGCGGCCGCCGCCAGCGGCACGGGGAGAATCCCGGTTTCCCCAAGCGCGCGCGTGAACGCGCTCAGAAAATAGAGTCCGAAGCCTGCAAGCGCGCCCCAGACCACGATGCGGCCCATCCCGCCCAGGCGCGCAAGACGCAGCGAAAAACTGGCTGCCAGCAGCACCATTGCGGCGAACATCGCCGGCAGCATCAGGAGCGAGTCGAAATAGAGCAGATAACGGGCGGCGGAGAATCCCGCCTGTCGTGCCGTGTCGATGAATCCCGGGAGCGCCCAGAACGACAGCGTATCCGGTGCGGCGAAGCTTTCCTGGATACGCGTGGGCGTAAGCCTGGTGGGCAGGAGGTACATATCGTAATGCTGAACACGCCCGGCCGGTCCGCTCACCCAGGCGTTCTTCAAATTCCACGCGCCGCCGCCGAGCACCGCCGATTGGGCATCAATGCGTCCATCGAAGCGATCGGCGGAGCCGTAAAGAAAGATCGTGACATCCTCGAGTCTCACGCCCTGATCTGACACGCGTTGCGCGTGGATAACCGACTGCGCACGCGAATCACCCTGCCTGAGCCACAGTCCGTTTTCGGATATTGCAAGCTGCGATGCCTGACCACGGACCAGCCTGGCCTCCATCGCCGCAAACTGAACCAGCAGACGCGACGATACCGGCGTGAAGATCAGGACGGCGAAGATTCCGAGTGCGAGCGCGACGCTCAACGGAGCCGCCAGGAGATTCCAGACGGACACGCCTGCGGCGCGTATGGCAAGCAGTTCATGGCTACGAGATAACCGCACGAATGCAAAGATGCCGCCGAGAAGAACGGCAAAGGGAAGCAGCTTGAGCGCAAGATCGGGAAGCTGAAGCAGCGCCATCGCCACAACGGCGATAGCGGCCACGTGCCGGTCGCTGGTGCGGTCGAGAAGATCGACGAGATCGATCGAAAAGGAGAGAAATGCAAATGCGCCAAACATGATGCCGACGGCGATCAGGAACTGGCGCCCCAGATACTGGTGAAGTGTCCACGACCAGCTCAAGTCGCGGGCTCCGTAACCTGCAGCCGCGGCCAACCGAGCAGAAAGCGAAAATCGATGCCCGAAATCTCTGCTATTGCCATGGCACTCGCAATGATCGGTATGGCGTAGAACAGCGCGCAGAATATCGGCTCGCGCGCGGCGATGCCCTGTACGCCGTAGCCCGCTATTCGCAACGCTGCCGCTATGACCGAGGCAGTGCCGAGACGCAGTGCGTACGCGCCGCGCGCCCGGCGGCCGAGCGCCACCGCCGCGAATGCAATAAAGGCAAACGCCAGACAGTAGAGCGGCGCCGAGAGGCGGTTGTTCGCCTCGGCGAAATAGACCCTGAGCGTTTCCTGTCTGAGCGGCTTGGCGGAAGGCGGCCAGAGCAGTTCGCCAAGGTAGCGCTCGCTTGTCCGCAACTCCGCGCCCTGTTGACGCGAGCCGAATTGATCGAGGTCGAAGACATAGCGTTTGAATTTGAGGACGGACAAGGAGGGTGTCGCGACGGAGGTGCCTGGCGCGCATCGTGGCAATTTCGAGCTTCCTGCGGTCCGTGGGGCCGGCGGAGGTTTCCCGTTACCGCGACAAGGGCTGGAGGCAGCGCCTTGCTCGATGGTGCCGTCGGCCATGATCAGGCGGGCGCCCGCAGGCGTTTGGGCCAGCACGCCGCTTTCCGCCAGATAGGTTGTAGGTCGCAGATGATCCCGCTCGTCATGCACCAATATTCCGCGCAGCTGTCCGTCCGGCGACAATTCGCGCATGAATACGGTCAGGCCCCTGGCGGGTGTGTTGAACTGACCTTCATTCAGGATCGCCGCCCCGATATCGGCGCGAATGTCGATTTCCTTGTCCTTCACCAGTCGCTGGGAAAAAGGCATCAGGTACAGGCTGCAGGCGTAGGTTGCGATCATGGCCACACCGGCGGCCGCCAGCACCGGCGCGAAAATCTGGCTTCTGCTGAAGCCGGCCGCAGACATTACGATCAGTTCGCTGTCGGCATTGAGCCTGTGAAGTCCATAGAGCGTGCCGGCAAAGAATGCGATCGGCAGGATGATGACGAGCAGGCTCGGCAGCATCAGAAGCGTCAGGTAGAGAAATGTCGGTGCTGATTGGCCGCGGTTGATGACAAGATCGAGCAATCGCAGGGACTGGGAAAGCCAGACCACGCTGGTGAGCAGGAACGTAAACAGCATGATCGGACCGATCAGCTGGCGGAGCACATAGTTCGACAAACGCGGAATCATGTGATTCTAGGGTCCCGCGGCCGGATGACCGCTCTTTCGCCCGCCTTGCGATTCGACCTAAACTAGCACCGTCCTGCCACCGTCCGACAATCCCAAATTCCGATTTCCAGCGAGGCCGCTCATGCAAATTTCCTTCGTGCCCCTTTCTGTGTCCGTCAAAGGTGCGCTTGTGCTCGGGGTCGGTGAAACGGGTACATTCTCCGGAAAAACCGCGGAGGTGGATCGGCGTTCTGGCGGCGCGCTCGGGCGCGCGATGGGCGTCAGTAAATTCTCGGGCAACGCCGGGCAGATTCTTGAAATCGTTGCTCCCGCAGGGATTGACGCCTCGCGCATCGTGCTCGCGGGCCTCGGCAAGGCCGAAAAATTCGATGAGAGAACCGCCGAACGGCTCGCCGCCAACGTTCTCGGACGGCTTTTCGCGAGTGGCGAGAAGACCGTCACTTTCGCAATCGACATGCCCAGGGGAGCAAAGCTGAATGGCGCGGCGCTTGGTGCGCATCTGGCTCTGGGCGCCAGGCTGCGCAGCTATACGTTCAACAAATATCGCACGAAGAATCTGGACGATCATGCGCCCAGCGTGACGGAAATCGCGGTTGCGACTTCCGCGGCAGCGGCGGCGAAACGCGCTTACGCTCCGCTCGACGCGATTGCTGATGGCATCTTTCTCGCGCGCGATCTCGTCAACGAGCCGCCGAACGTGCTTTCGCCCATGGAATTCGCGCGGCGCGCCAAAAAAACGCTCGAAAGGGCGGGAGTTCGGCTTCGTGTGCTTGGCGAAAACGAGATGAAGAAGCTCGGAATGGGCGCACTTCTGGGAGTCGGGCAGGGCAGCGATCGGGAGAGCCAGCTCGTTACGATGGAGTGGGACGGGACCAAACGCTCGAATGTTCCTCCCGTAGCGCTTGTAGGCAAGGGCGTGTGCTTCGATTCAGGCGGACTGTCGCTCAAGACGGGCGCGGGCATGATGGGAATGAAGGGAGATATGGGCGGCGCTGCGGCGGTGGCAGGGACGATTCTTGCGCTCGCGACGCGCAAGGCGCGCGTGCACGTGGTCGGTGTCGTTGGCCTGGTCGAGAACATGCCCGACGGCAAAGCGCAGCGGCCCGACGATGTGGTCAAGTCGATGTCGGGACAGACGATCGAAGTGTTGAATACGGACGCGGAAGGACGCCTCGTGCTCGCAGACGCATTGTGGTACGTGCAGTCGCAATACAAGCCGAAATGCATTGTCGATCTCGCCACGTTGACGGGCGCGATCCTGATCGCGCTCGGCCACGAACATGCGGGACTGTTCTCGAACGACGATACTTTGGCCGAGCGGCTGAGCGCGTCCGGGCGTGCCGAGGGGGAACCCGTGTGGAGACTGCCCCTCGGAGATGCTTACGACAAGGCGCTCAAGTCCCGGATCGCGGACATGAAGAATATTGGGGGACCGCATGCGGGCTCGATCACCGCTGCGCAGTTCCTGCAGCGTTTCGTGGACAAGACCGCCTGGGCGCATCTCGACATTGCCGGAGTCGCCTGGCGGGACGCCGAGCAAAAGGAGCATTCCCCTTCGTGGGCAACCGGCTGGGGCGTGCGCATTCTCAATCGTCTGGTGGCCGATTATTACGAGAAATAGGAATTCGGGGAACTCCGGGCCGGCGCTGGCGTGACTGAGATTCTGTTCTATCATTTGGAAAGGCGCACTCTCGACGAGGTCCTTCCCGGACTTCTCGAACGTACGCTGGCGCGCGGCTGGCGTGCTCTCGTGCGCCCCGACTCGGCGGAACGGGCACAGACCATCGACAATCTGCTTTGGACGTGGCGCGACGACAGCTTTCTGCCTCACGCGCAATTGGGCGATGGGGAGGCCGCTCTCCAGCCGGTGTTGATCACCGTTGAGGAAGGCAACGCCAATCACGCCCAGGTGTTGTTTCTCGCTGGCGCCCCTTTGCTGCTGGACCGGGACCAGGCCGAGTTTCAGCGAATAGTCGTTTTATTCGACGCTCGCGACGATGTTGCGCTTGCCGCCGCCCGTCGCGCATGGGTGGCAACGAAAGCGGCGGGGCACGAAGCGACCTATTGGAAGCAGTCGGCTGGCGGTAAGTGGGAAAAACAGGAGTGAGCCGGACGGTCGAGCCGGGCTGACGCAATGCCGCTGTATGGATTTGGAATTCTGACTCTGCTGGCGCAGCTCGCCTGCGCGGCGCATGTGGTGCGGACAGACCGCTCCTGCCTCTGGATCATTCCCATCGTGATTCTTCCGTGGGTGGGCTGTGCGGCATATCTCGCCTTCGCCGTCCTGCCCGATGCCATTCGCGGAAGCCATTATGCTCGCCGCATCGCTGACGACACCGTAAGCGTCGCCGATCCCGGTACGAGCTATCGCCGGAAGAAGCGCGATCTCGAGACCATTGGTTCCGCGCAGTCCAAGCGCGTATTCGCCGAGGAATGCATCAAGCGAGGCCGCCACCAGGAGGCGGTCGAACTCTATGAAAGCGCGATGGAAGGCGCGCATGCCGAGGACCCGGCGTTGCTTCACGGGCTCGCACGTGCACGGCTGCTTGCAGGCGATGGGGCTGGCGCGCAGCTTGCGTTTGAAGCTCTGAAGAGCATATCTCCCGCCGACTTCACGGCCGATGCGGGCCTCGATCTTGCGCGCGCACTTGAGCTGCAGGGGAAGACCGGCGAAGCGCGGACGCAATATGAATCGCTTCTTCCGACCTATCCGGGCGAGGAAGTGCGCTGCCGCTATGCGCTGCTCCTGCTGGAATCGGGTGAGGCCGACAAGGCGAGACGGCTGTTTCGGGAAATCGTCGATTCGACGCGGGGCGCCCCCGGCTATTATCGCCGCCGCCAAAGCGAATGGGTGAACATCGCCAAGCGAAATCTTCGTGGATGAAATGCCGGTATTGTCGATAGGGGAGCGCGCGTTCTTGACGGGATGCCGCATCGGACATCTCGCGACCGCAGATTGCGCGGCCGTTCCCCACCTCGTGCCCGTGTGCTTTGTCCTGACCGCCGACCGAATCTACTCGGCGGTCGACGAAAAACCCAAGCGCACCGGTCTGCTCAAGCGGCTCGCAAACATCTCGGAAAATCCGCAGGTCGCCTTTCTCGCGGATCGTTATCGTGAAGACTGGGCCCGGCTCGGCTGGGTCATGGTTCAGGGCCGCGCTTCGATAGTGAGCAGCGGGATGAGATTTGACGAGGCGCAAACTCTGTTGAAGAAGCGCTACCGACAATATTCGTCGATGAGGCTCTCTCCCGTGATCGAGATCGAGATTGCGCGGGTGCGCTCATGGGGCAGCCTGGACCCCTGAATGCGGACGCGAGGGTCTCCTTCAGGAGCGCACCGGAAACCCGACTTGCGACTCCAACGATGCAAATTCCTTCGATGACTGCATGCGCGCGAACCATGGGTCGATGCGGATGTTGACGATCTGGGCTTCGTGCCGCGAAAGACTCCGATTGAGATACGTCAGCGCATTCGCGGGATCGCCAAGGCCCGCATAGGTTTCCGCGATCTCGTAGGCGTCTGCTTTCCCCGCTGAGCAGAGACGCTTTTGTGTCTCCAGCATATCGCGAAGCATGGCTTCGCGTCCGCCGCGCGCCAGGCCGCGCGCGGCCGCCGCTGCGACCTCGGCGCCGGCGGTGTCGTTGCGGGAGGCTGCTGCCGCCGCCAATTCGTTCACGTAGCCCGCATTATCTCCATGCACGCCGTAGATCGTGGCGAGGTAGTGGTGAACCGAATAGAAGCGGGGTTCCGTCTGTTCGATGCGCTTGAGCAGGGCTACGGCGTCGTCTGCGCGCCCGGCATAGAAGAGGATCAGGGCCTTGTCCGCCAGGATCGCGCTGGATGCGGAGTCGAGCGCCTCAGCCCGGTCGATCTCGGCCAGCGCCGGTCCGACGTCATTCATCGCAAGGAGATAGTTTGCGTACCAGTGATGCACCGTCGGATTTCGCGGCTCCAACGCCACGGCGCGCTCGAACTCGCGCCGCGCCTCACCGGCATTGTGCGACCAGTAGAAAGCCACGAAGGCAAGAGCGGCGTGCGCTTCGCCGAGCGCCGGGTTGAGCGCAATCGCACGCTCGGCAGCAGCCTTGGCGCGCGGAAACGATTCTTCGGGCGCCATCGTCGAGAATTCGCGGAGCAGATTGTAGGCGTTTGCGAGGCCCGCATAGGCCTCGGCGTAAAGGGGATCGCGCACGATGGCCTGGGTGAAATCGTCGACTGCACGATCTAGCCCCGCAGGCGTGCGTGTCTGCCATTCGTACAAACCGGCGCGATAGAAATTGACGGCTTCTGCAGAAGGCGTTCTCTCGGTGGTCCGAACGGACGCTGCCACGGGACCCGTGGATTTGACGAGCGGGCGGACGACTATTCCAACGGCCATTCCGCAGGCGAAGGCGAGGAGCACAGGAACGAGGAACCGGTTCCAGGTCAGCCCCGGGTTTTTCGAAGCCCCGCTGACGGTTGGGGGAGGTGCGACGGGATCGGCTGCGTCTTCGGTGGCGCCGCCCTTGTCCAGCCAGGCCGCGAGGTCCTGCTCATAGGCGAAGACGGTCGAGCGGGAGCCTCGCGGCAACCGGCGAACCGGTAAGCCACGATCGGCTTCCCAGCGCTTGACGGTGCGCTCATCGCGACCGAAGAAACCGGCGAT
The DNA here is from genome assembly GCA_036495845.1 of Rhizomicrobium sp. GTDB lineage: Bacteria > Pseudomonadota > Alphaproteobacteria > Micropepsales > Micropepsaceae > Rhizomicrobium. The sequence continues at coordinate 5,934 of DASXMF010000080.1, read as the reverse complement.
TTCCTTCCAGGTATTGAGGCGGCGATTGCCTGGGTCGCCACGCATACCAACCCCCATGCCCCAAAACGCCCTTTCCCGCCCCGAGATGTCCCTTTGATTTCCCCGCGTTTGCAATCAACTTAACATTTAAATCGAATTTTATCCACACGTCGTCATCAGAAGCGATGGATAACGGGTAAATCGGTTAATTTGGGCTGAGGTGTCTTCGGACTACCAGCATTAGTGCCAGCTGCAGGAAGTCTGGTTGCCGATCACGGGCGCCGGGCTCCGTTGGGGCGTGGTGTCCTTTTGAAGGGGATTTCGCATGAATCTCGAGTATCAGGTTCTCGATCATTCGGCCATCAACGGGTTTGAGGCCGTCGAAACGATAGAGTCGCGGCGATCTCCATCAAGGATAAACCGTTCCTTTGCACCTGCCGTTCTCGATCGCTCCGACTCGAACCGGCACGGCACCGTCGTTCTCGGTCTCGACGGTAGCGTCCTCGATGCCAATGCTTGCGCCAGGGCGATTTCGGCCCGCGCCGATGGTCTGCAGGTTGATCGTGAAGGCCTTCGGGCGCTTCGAAGCTCGGACGACGAGACTCTGCAACATCTGATTGCAGGAGCTCTGTCCTGCAACGGCCATCGCGTAACCATGTCTCTCCCTCGTCTGTGGGGCGGGAGGCCCTATTTCATAGTGATCAATCCGCTACTTTTCGGCGAACACCTTATTGCCGGCGATGCGGTCGCAGCTCGCGTCACCATTGTCGACCCGGATCGCGTTCCTGAGCCCACACCGCCTTGGCTCAAGCTGCTTTTCGGGCTGACAGGAGCAGAATCGAGGCTGGCCCTGCAGCTATTTGCCGGCTCGACCGTGATGGAATCTGCTGTAGCGCTCGGCATTTCCCAGGCCACGGCAAGGGTGCATCTGGCGCACATTTTTCGCAAAACCGGCACCGCGCGCCAGGCCGAACTGGTCCGCCTGCTGATGTCCTATCCGTGGGAGCAGCTTGCTTCGAGCGAACGGGAGGCAGCGCCGGCACTCTAGGAGGGCAACATCGCAAATCGGCGCCGCCGCATACGGTGGCCTCGTTCACATTCGTGCCGCCGAAATGCGAACAATTCGCGCGCGGCGGCAAGCGCGATCATGCTATGGCTGCGGCGGATTTGCGCGAGCTGCGTATTGGACATCAAAGATCCGTTGGCTGTCCGCGACTGGCGCAAAGCGCAAAGGGCCCGTCTCCTCGATATGCGCCGCGCAATGCTGCCGGACGCGCATCGGGCCGCAAGCGAGACGATCATGCAGACGCTCGTTTCGCGTCTGCCGCCGGCGGCCCAGCTATTCGTCGGCTGCTATTGGCCATTTCGCAGAGAATTCAACTGTCTGCCCTACATGCGAGACGTCGTTCGTTCGGGCGGACGGATTGCGCTGCCGGTGGTCATTGCGCGAGGGCGGCCGCTGGAGTTCAGGCGCTGGACGGAGGAATCAAAAATGGAACCCGGCACCCTGAACATTCCTCATCCCGCTTCGGGCCCCGCGGTTTCGCCGCCGGTTCTCGTCATTCCGCTCCTCGGCTTCGACGAGGCCGGATTCAGGCTCGGCTATGGCGCCGGTTACTACGACGCGACCATCGCGTCGCTGCCTGAAAGGCCAATTGCGGTGGCGGTGGGTTTCGAATCGTGCCGTTTGCCATCGATTTTTCCGCAACCGCATGACCGACCGATGGATGTGGTGATCACCGAATCCCGTGTGCGGGAATGGTCCCGGCCTTCGGGCTCGCCCGCAGACCACTGTCGAATGTCGCAATAGAAGCGCATGCGCGCATCCCAATTCGACCGTAATCGCATTCTGATTGCGGCCGCGCTGTGCGCGCTCATCGTGCACGGATCGCTCTATCCTTACGCGTTCGTGTCGATGCACCGCTATCCGGGCCCGATCGCTACGTTGCTTGGCAGCTGGAATGTGCCTCCGACGAGCCTGGGGGATCTCGTTGCGAATGTGGTGCTTTACGTCCCGCTGGGATTGTCTTGTGTGCTGGCGCTCGGGTTGCGGCGGCGATTGCTGCTTACGACCCTGTTCGGCTTCGCATTGTGCACGGCCATCGAGATTGCTCAGTTCTACGACCAGGGACGTGTCACCAACATGTCCGATGTCTATCTGAATACACTTGGCACCTGGCTCGGGGGATTGGCGGGGCTCGCATTCGAGTCGCGGTCGCGTGCCCTAATTCCATACCGTCTGCGCATTGGCCCGATCCCCGCAATGCTGCTCCTTGCGATGCTTGGCTATCGCCTCTTTCCCTACGTCCCGGTGATCGATCTCCACAAATACTGGAGCAGCGTGAAGCCGATCGTGCTCCATCCGGACTTCGAGTCGCTGCAAATCCTCCGCTATTTTTCCCTATGGCTCACAAATTTCTGGCTCGTCTCCACGTTTGCGGGGGCTCGACATTCCAGACTTCTCATTCCAGCCGTCATGGTCGGGTTTCTGTTCGGGGCGCGGATTCTGATCGCGGGTCTGTATTTGACCGCGCCCGAACTTGTCGGAGCCCTCGCCGCCATTGTCCTGTGGTTTTTTCTTCCTTTCGGCTCGCGCCTATCGGCTGTTATCGTCGCGGCAACCCTGTGCACGACCGTCATTCTGATCCGTCTGGCGCCATTTGACTTTGCGCTCGCTGCGCACCCATTTGGCTGGATACCGCTTCGAAGCCTGTTGAGCGGATCCGCGGCAATCGATGTCGTGTCCGTTCTGGAAAAAATGTTCCTTTACGGCAGCTTGATCTGGACCGCGGCGGAGGCCGGAATGGGTCTGAGAACAGCAACCGGGATCGTTGCAGCACTGCTTTTGGCGTGCAGTATCGCCGAGACCCATTTGCCCGGCCGCTCCTCTGAAATTACGGATGCGATCATGGCGTTGCTCCTGGGGATGGGATTCACGGCGATGTCGCCTTCATCGCAAGGTGCAGGATCGACAATTGCGGCGCCGCAGCCGGAAGCGTGACCGGGCGAAATGCATCTTCCAAAACCGGCGCTATCCGCGTACCAACGGGTTCCCCGCGCGTCCCGGCGCATACCCGGAGGGATTTGCCAACCATGAACGATGTTTCCTCCGGACTGCGCGCAAAAACGGACTGGGAAATTGCGCAGGAGGCGACCCTCCTTCCCATACAGGATGTGGCGGGCAGGCTCGGCATCCCGCCCGAGAGCGTGGAGCCCTTCGGACATCACAAGGCGAAGATCGGGCTGGATTTTGTGGAACGCTGCTTTGCCGAAAAACGCGACGGCAAGCTCATTTTGGTCACCGCGATCAATCCCACGCCGGCGGGTGAGGGAAAAACCACCACCACCGTGGGCCTGGGCGATGCGCTGGCCCGCAGGGGCAAGAAGACGGCGATCTGCCTGCGCGAACCCAGTCTCGGACCCTGCTTCGGCATGAAGGGCGGCGCCGCGGGCGGAGGTTACGCCCAGGTCGTGCCGATGGACGAGCTCAACCTGCACTTCACGGGCGACTTCCATGCCATCGGCGTCGCCAACAACCTTCTCGCCGCCCTGATCGACAATCACATCTATTGGGGCAACAGCCTCGATATCGACGAACGGCGCATCACCTGGCGCCGCTGCCTTGACATGAACGACCGCGCGCTTCGCTCGATCGTTTCCTCGCTCGGTGGCGTCGCCAATGGATTTCCGCGCGAAGACGGTTTCGACATCACCGTGGCTTCCGAGGTGATGGCCATTCTTTGTCTTTCCACCTCTCTTCAGGATCTCGAACGGAGACTTTCCAACATCATCGTGGCGTCCTCGCGCGGGCGCGCGCCCGTGCGCGCAAGCGATCTGAAGGCGCAAGGCGCGATGACTGCCACGCTCAAGGATGCAATCAAGCCCAATCTCGTGCAGACGCTGGAGAACAATCCGGTGTTCGTCCACGGTGGACCGTTCGCCAACATTGCCCACGGCTGCAACTCCGTGCTGGCCACGAAGCTTGGGCTGAAGCTCGCAGACTATGTCGTCACGGAAGCCGGTTTCGGCGCTGATCTCGGAGCGGAGAAGTTCTTCGACATTAAGTGTCGCAAAGCGGGTCTGTCTCCGGCGCTTGCCGTGGTCGTGGTCACGGTACGGGCGCTGAAATTCCATGGCGGCGTCGCCCGAAAGGATTTCGGCGCGGAGAATGTGGATGCAGTCGTGAAGGGTCTCGTCAATCTTGCGCGGCACCTGGAGAATATCCGAAAGTTCGGCGTGCCCGCGGTTGTTGCCGTCAATCATTTTGCCACCGACACGAAGCCCGAGCTCGACGCGATCATCGAAGGTTGCCGCAGGCTCGGGGCAAGCGCGGTCGTCTGCCGGCACTGGGCCGAAGGCGGCGCCGGCGCCGAGGCGCTCGCGGATGCGGTTATCGCTGCGATCGGCGAGGGAGCGGCGAATTTTCATACGCTCTATCCGGATTCGATGAAGCCGTTGCAGAAAATCGAGACGATCGCCTTTCAGATTTATCATGCAGGCGAGGTCGTGCCGTCGAAGCAGGCGTCGGACCGGCTTGCCGAACTCGAGCAGCTGGGCTTCGGACACTTGCCCGTCTGCATCGCAAAAACGCAATATTCCAATTCGGCCAATCCCGAAGCCATCGGGGCGCCGACCGGCCACGTGCTGCCCCTGCGTGAAGTGCGCCTGTGCGCCGGCGCCGAATTCATCGTCGCCATCTGTGGGGACATCATGACAATGCCTGGTCTTCCCCGTCAGCCTTCCGCGGAATCGATCATGGTCAACGGCCTCGGCCAGATCGTCGGACTTTCGTGAATATTGTGAACGCACGCGACGAATTCCCGGCGCTCCAGGAACTTCACACCGAGCGGCTCAGCCTTGAGGTGCATGTCGAGTCCGATTTCGAGGACTGCGCAGCGATGTGGGCCGATCCCGAGGTGATGAGATATTTGAGCGGGCGGCCTTTCACGCGCGAAGAATCCTGGGCGAGGCTGCTTCGCTACGTGGGACACTGGCAATTGCTCGGTTTCGGATTTTGGTCCGTGCGCGAGAAGACGACCGGTCGATTTGTCGGTGAAGTGGGGCTTGCCGATTTCCGGCGCGAGATCGAACCCTCGCTGGGCGAGTCGCCCGAAATCGGCTGGGTTCTGGCACCATGGGCGCATGGCAAGGGGTTCGCAACGGAAGCTGCGCGCGCCGCGCTCGCCTGGACGGAAAACCGTTTTGGGCCCGTGCGGACCGTTTGCATCATCCATCCGGAGAATTACCCGTCTCTCCGCGTCGCGAGCAAATGCGGGTTCGGCGAATACGCGCGAGCCACATACAAGGACTCGTCGGTCATCCTGTTCGAACGGAATCCGGTCTGAGTGACTCGCGTAGCGAGAAGTGTTTAACGCAGGGTACGCGGAGGGCGCAGAGGGATCTTCCGGCGCGGCTCGCGCGCGCCACTCTTTTCCTGCGTCCTCTGCGCTGCCTCCGCGCCCTCTGCGCTAAATCTTCCTCGTTGTTGCGAATTGTTTCCCTCGGCATCGGAGCGCTTGGCTGACGTTCCGGAACATTGTGATGCGGTGACAATGCAGCGCGTGCCGAGGGAACCGACATAGCTCGCAGCACTTAGACATAGGGGAGGAGAGGACGCTGGCTTGGCAGAACATATTCTGACGACGGTCTTCAGGCCCCGCCGAGGCGCTCGCAAGCCTTTTCGCATTGCGCCGCCGTCCCTCCGCATGTCGTTGCGTTTGGCAGTTTTTTTACTTCTGGTTGTAGTTCTTGCGTTTGTCGCGTCGGCCGGGTTGCGCGAAATGCGAACCTCGTCCCTCCAATCGGACGTTTTCAGCGGACAGGCCCGGGAGTTGTCCTACACGGTTGCGACGGGGGCGAAACCGAATGTGCGATTTCCCAGAGGAGGCCCCTACGACACGCGGCTCGGCTATTCCCGTCTTCCCCAATTCATTGCGCGATTGAGGTCGCAACATT
>DASXMF010000079.1:0-13778 GCA_036495845.1 Rhizomicrobium sp. | reverse complement strand
CTATGTCAGCCGCGTTACTGCGGCGATCGAAGGACGTGCGCGCGGCGTCGGCGCCAATCCCGTGAAGTTCACCCGGCCGAACGGCTTGCCGGTGATGATCGATCCAGGCGCGGTCGTCTCGATCCGTGCGGCAATGCCGGGCGAATACGCGCCCGGCGTACAGTCGGTGGTCTCCGTTGGACGGCTTCACCAGGGGATCTGCGAGAGTCTCACGCAGGCTCGCGCGATCCTTCGCGCACACGGCGCGGCGGTGTGACCGATTTTTCTCCCCGCTCGCGCATGACTGTCCGGGGAACGAGCATTCGGATTTCATGGTGCCTGAAAGCGATCGTCGTTCCTGGGCGTGCCCAACTCAGGATTGTGAATTTGCCGGCAAGAGGTTCACGCGGAGGCGCGGAGACGCGGAGAAGATTCACAATGAGGCGATGAGACAGTGAGGGCGGTGAGGAAGAGATCGCGCGCGACCCGCTGCGCCGCGCGCGCAGCGCGGCGAGAGCGCGCAGAAAGTTTCTCGCTGCCTCGCTGCCTCATTGTCAATATTCCACGCGGATTCCTCCGCGCCTCCGCGTCTCCGCGTGCCCATTCTTCGGGAATGCAGCAGGCAAGGGATTGCCGGACTTGTCGCGCCGCCGATGCGTGAGAGAAATCGCAACAAATTCTGCCTGCACTTTTCCCGGACAGCCGTGCTTCGCAGGGCGGAGGAAATGACTGTCTGAATTGTTCGCCGGTTGTGCATAGACCAGACGGCATTTCCGAGATAGTGGATTTTCCGCGCCATCCTGTGGATGCGTTCACCTTCGCCGCGTAGTCCGTGGACCGACGGAGCGCTTCGCGGGTCGCGGGGGCGGGGACCGTGCGAACTCTTCCTCGACCAGCTCGAACCGCAATCCGCCCGTCAGGGGCGCGGCTTCAAGGAGACGGACCGTCACCATGTCGCCGAGACGATAGGCTGTCCCGGTGCGCTCGCCGACCAGAGCATGGCGGCGTTCATCGTGACGGAAATATTCCTCGCCGATGGTGCGGATCGGGATGAGGCCGTCAGCGCCGGTTTCCTTCAGCCGTACGAAGAGGCCGAAGCGCGTGACGCCGGTAATACGCGAGTTGAAGACCGCACCCACGCGATCCTCCATGAAGGCCGCGACATAGCGGTCGGTCGAATCGCGCTCGGCCGCCATGGCGCGCCGTTCGCACAAAGAGATGTGTTCGGCCGTTTGCGCAAGCTTCGTCATCTCGGAATCGCCGAGACCGTCTGCGCCCAATTTCAGTGCCCGGATCAGCGCGCGATGAACGACGAGATCGGCATAACGCCGGATGGGCGAAGTGAAATGCGCGTAACGCTGAAGGTTGAGCCCAAAATGCCCGATATTGTCCGCGGCATAAACGGCCTGCGCCTGGGTGCGCAAGACGACGTCGTTCAGGACATCGGCGTGCGGTCCGCCTTTGGCCACGGCGAGAATGCGGTTGAAGGTTTCCGGCTTGACCACCTGACCCTTGGCAAAGCTCAGTCCGATGGTCCGCAAATAATCCGCGAAGGCGTGGAGTTTTTCGAGCGAAGGCCGTTCGTGGACGCGATAGATGAGCGGCGTGCGCATCTTCTCCAGCGTCTCGGCCGCCGCCACATTGGCCTGGACCATGAACTCCTCGATGAGCCGCATGGATTCCAGGCGCTCGCGAAACGCGATCGACGATACGCGTCCGTCCGCGCCGAGGATCACGCGCCGCTCCGGCAGATCGAGATCGAGCGGCGCGCGGCGGTCGCGCGCTTCGGCGAAAACCCGATAGGCGTTCCAGAGGGGTTGCAGCGTTCGCCTGGAAATGCCGCGTTGGGCCTGGTCGGGCGAACCATCGAATGCGCGCTGGGCCTGCGCGTAGGTGAGCCGCGCAGCCGAACGCATGACGGCGCGCAAGAATTCGTGCCGGCGCTTGCGGCCGGTTGCATCGATGATCATGCGCACAGCAAGACACGGGCGTTCCTCGACTTCGCGCAGCGAGCAGAGGTCGGCCGAGAGCCGCTCGGGCAGCATGGGGACGACGCGGTCGGGAAAGTAGGCGGAATTGCCGCGCTTGCGTGCTTCCGCATCAAGCGCGGAACCGGGCAGCACATAATGGGCGACGTCGGCAATGGCGACGATGACGATATGGCCGCCCCTGTTCGCGGGATCGGGATCGGCTCCCGCCCACACCGCGTCGTCGTGGTCGCGTGCGTCCTCGGGATCGATGGTCACAAGCGGAATGTCGCGAAGATCCGTTCGTCTCTTCGCGTCCGCCGGCGCCGCATGTTCGGCTTCCGCGAGCGCCTCGTGCGAAAATTCCGTCGGAATGCCGTGCTCGTGGATGGCGATCAGGCTGATCGTGCGGGGCTCGCTCATGCTGCCAAGACGTTCGATCACGCGCGCCCGCGGCAGGCCGGAAGGCCGCCCGGCCAGCGGCTCGGCAAGCACGAGCTCGTTAGAAGCCGCGGCTCCACGATCATTGCGGTCGACCACGAATTCGTGGCGGGTCTTGCGGTCGATCGGCACGATGCGGCCGTGTCCGGCATGCTCGCGATAGACGCCCAGCACGCGGTGCACAGCCGCGCCGATGCGCTTGATCACGCGCGCGTCGTAACCTTCTTGTGTGGGCGACAGACGCGCCAACACGCGCTCGCCGATTCCGGGCGCCGGTCCGGGTTCTCCCTCGCGGCCTGGGACGATCATGATCTGAGGCGGCGGTTCGGGCTGTTGCCAGTTCTGCGGCCGCGCCAGCAATTCTCCGTCCGGATCCTGTCCGACGATCTCCAGAACCGCGACTTCGGGAAGCGCGCCTGCCGGCGCATAGCGGTGCCGCGCGCTGCGCGCGATCGTTCCTTCGCTCTCCAGCTCCTTGAGGATTCGTTTCAGCGCGATGCGCTCGGCGCCCTTGACGTGCAGCTCGCGGGCAAGATCACGTTTGGAGCCCTGCGGCGCCTTGGCGAGCGCCTCCAGGACGCGCGCCTTGTCGAGCGGTGGAGCGTCGCCGGAGGCTCGTCGTCGCGGCAAATCCCTACCCGCCTTCCGCCGCCACCTGCTTCTTGCGCCTGGTTTTGCCTGAAGTTTTTGCGCATGCGGCGCCGTTCGCTTTACGGGTCTCCCGCTGTGTCGCGGGCGTGGACGCGTCTGCGGCGTTTTTTTTGGCAGCAGACTTCGCTTTGGAAGGCGATTTTGTTTTCTTTCCTCCGCCCTTCGCGGCTCGGTCCGCGATCAGCGAGAGCGCCTTGTCGAGCGACACGCTCAACGGATCCATATCCCGGGGAACGGTCGCATTCGTCGTGCCGTCGGTGACGTAAGGTCCGTAGCGCCCGCGCATGAGCTTGATCGTTGCACCGCCGCCCGGCGCCGCTCCGAGTTCCTTCAACGGCTCGGCTGCACGAAAATTCTTCGCTCTCGCTTTTTTCTCGGCAAGCACCGAGACGGCGCGGTTGATCCCGACGGTGAACACTTCGTCCACGGAATCCAGAGAGGCGTATTTGCCCTGATGGGCGACATAGGGTCCGTAACGTCCGAAATTCGCGGTGATCGGATCGCCCGTCTCCGGATGCTTTCCCACTTCGCGCGGCAGCGACAGAAGCTTCAGAGCATACGGGAGATCGATCGTTGCCGTGTCGATGCCCTTTGGAACGCTTCCGCGTGCCGGTTTTTCGCCGTCGCCCCTTTGCACATAAGGGCCGAAACGCCCGCTGCGCAGCGTAATTGATTCTCCGGTTTCGGGATCCGTGCCCAGTTCCTGGGGCTGGTCATTGGCGGCTTCGCCGGAGGTTTGGCCGAGCTGACGCGTGTAGCGGCATTCGGGATAGTTGGAGCAACCGATGAACGCACCAAACCGCCCGAGCTTGAGGCTGAGGCGTCCCTTGCCGCAGGTGGGGCAGGTGCGCGGGTCTTCGCCATTCTCGCCCGTGGGGAAAATGTGCGGCCCGAGCATGTCGTCGAGCTCGGTGATCACCTGCGAAATGCGCAGGTCCTTGGCTTCGTCGATTGCAGTGGAGAAATCCTTCCAGAAATCGTGCAGCAGCTGTTTCCAGCCGAGTTCGCCTGTGGAAACTTCGTCCAGCTTCTCCTCCAGATCGGCCGTGAAATCATATTGCACGTAGCGGCCAAAGAAGCTTTTCAGGAACGTCGTGACGATGCGGCCCTTGTCTTCCGGAACGAACCGCCCGCGATCCATTCGCACATAGGCGCGGTCGCGCAACACGGAGAGAATCGTCGCGTAGGTCGAGGGGCGGCCGATGCCCAATTCCTCGAGCTTGCGCACGAGACTCGCTTCGGAATAGCGCGGCGGCGGCTCGGTGAAATGCTGCGCCGGCGTGACTTTCTCGATGGCCAGACGGTCGCCCTTTGCGAGCCTGGGAAGTTTCGCGCCGCTTTCGTCGGCTTCGTCGTCCTTGCCTTCCTGGTAGAGCGCGAGAAAGCCGTCGAACAGCGTCACGGTACCCGTCGCGCGCAAAGTGATTTTCCGGTCGTCGGAAACCGAGTCGATGGTCGTGCGCTCGAGTTCCGCGCTTTCCATCTGGCTCGCAAGCGCGCGCTTCCAAATCAGCTCGTAGAGCCGGGCGTGGTCCGGTTCGAGCCTGCGCGCGATCTGCTCGGGCCGGCGCTGAAAGCTGGTGGGCCGGATGGCCTCATGGGCCTCCTGGGCATTCTTGGCTTTGCTCGAATAGGCGCGGGGGGCGTCGGGCACGTAACGTGCGCCGTAATTGTCGCCGATGACATGCCGGGCTTCGCCTATGGCTTCGCCGGCCATCTGCACGCCGTCGGTGCGCATATAAGTAATGAGTCCGACGGTTTCGCCGCCGACCTCCACTCCCTCGTACAGGTGTTGCGCGACCTGCATCGTGCGCTTGGCCGCGAAGCCGAGCTTGCGGGACGCTTCCTGCTGCAGGGTCGAGGTGATGAAGGGCGGGGAGGGATGGCGCTTGACGGGCTTCGTTTCGACTTCGCCGATCGAAAAGTGCCCTACGGCGACCGCATCGCTCGCACGCCTGGCATCGGCTTCGGTGCCGAGCGAGAGCTTTTCGAGCTTTTTTCCGTCGAGATGGGTCAGACGCGCGGTGAACGATCCGGAAGGCGCACGCAGATCCGCATCGATCGTCCAATATTCCTGGGGCCTGAACGCCTCGATTTCATCTTCCCGCTCGCAGACGAGCCGGAGCGCGACCGACTGGACCCGCCCCGCGGAACGCGCTCCAGGCAGCTTGCGCCACAAGACCGGCGACAGCGTGAAGCCGACGAGGTAGTCCAGCGCGCGCCGCGCGAGATAAGCATCGACCAGCTCCTCGTTGATCTCGCGTGGATGGGCAATGGCGTCGAGCACCGCTGCACGCGTCACCGCGTTGAACACCACGCGTTCGACGCTGGTGTGACCCAGTGCGCGCTTCTGCTTCAAGACCTCGAGCACATGCCAGGAGATCGCCTCGCCTTCGCGATCGGGGTCGGTGGCGAGGATCAATTTGTCGGCGCCTTTGACCGCATCGGCGATCTCCTTCAGCCGCTTCTCCGCCCGCGCGTCCACCTCCCAGGTCATGGCGAAGTCCTGGTCGGGCTTTACCGAGCCGTCCTTGGGTGGAAGATCGCGAACGTGCCCGAAGCTCGCCAGTACCCTGTAGCCCGGGCCCAAATATTTATTGATGGTCTTGGCCTTGGCAGGGGACTCGACAACGAGAATGTTCATGCTGGAGGAGAACTTTCCTGGCCGGCGCTCGCCGGTGCCACCGCTCGCCGCACCATTAGCCGTGATTCGTGACGGCGCGGACATAGGAAGCCGGACTCCGCCCTGTCAACCTGCCGGCAAGTGCGGATTACGTATTATGGTTGTATTTCTGGAGAAATAAGCGCCGTACTTCTACTTAGGCGTGTATTCTATCATTCCGGAGGCACCCGATCATCTACGATCCAAGCGAAACACGGCCACCCGAATCCCGGTGCAGCCGGCCGGCAAGTTCGAATTCGATGAGGATCGACAGCACGGCCGCGGCAGGCGCCCCGCATTGCCGGACGAGTTCATCGACGAGAACTGGCGACGGGCCCAGCAACTCCTCGAGCCTGCCACGCAATTCCGCCTCGTCGCGCCCGCCCGATCCGTCTACAGCTCCCCAAGCGGGAGAGCCCTCGGCCGGTTCGCGAAAGGCATGGCCCATCAGCGGGCGTAGCGCGTCGAGCACGTCCGCGGCACATTCCACCAGAATGGCGCCGTCGCGCAGAAGGCGGTTCGCGCCTTTGGCACGCGGATCGAGCGGCGAACCGGGAACGGCAAACACGTCGCGTCCCTGCTCGAGCGCGAAATTGGCGGTGATCAACGAACCCGAACCTTCCGCGGCTTCGACAACGATCACGCCGCGGGCGAGACCGGAGATGATCCGGTTGCGGCGCGGAAAATGCTTGGCCTGCGGTTTCTGGCCGACCGGCATTTCCGATACGATCGCGCCCTTCTCTCTGATGCGGCCGTAGAGATGTGCATTCTCCGACGGGTAGATGTCGTCGACGCCGCCGGCGAGCACGGCAACGGTGCCGGATGCCAGCGCGCCCTCGTGCGCAGCCGTATCGATGCCACGGGCAAGACCCGAGACGACGGCAAGACCGTTGCGGCCCAGGTCCGCCGCCAGTTCTGCAGCAAACTTGCGGCCAAGCGCGGAGGCATTGCGGGCGCCCACGATTGCAACCATCTCGCGCGACAGGATTTCCTGCTGCCCGAGGATCGAGATCAATGGCGGTGGCGCCTCCAGCGCCGCGAGCCCGGACGGGAACTCGGGTTCGACACTGGCTATGAGACGTCCGCCGACGCGATGGAGCGATTCGAGTTCGCATTCCGCATCTTCGTCGGTCGGAATCCCGAGATCGCCTGCCGCGCCGCCGCGCCGCGCAAGTCGCGGCAATTCCCTGAGAGCGGCGGACGCGGAATGATATCGCTCCATGAGCGCCGCGAATGTGACCGGTCCCACATTCTGCGCGCGCGCCAGCCTCAACCACGCGCGTCGCTCGGTGTCGGAAAGAGCGCTCTTCATTGTGGAATTGCTTTTCCCGGTGAAATTGAGATTCGTGGTTCTCTGCCGCTGGCAATGCGCCGGATGTTGTCGCGATGCAGCGCGAAAATGAAGAACACCAGAAGCAGCTCGAAGGCGGCGCAGAGCGGTTTGCCGAAAAGCATCATGTAGATGGGCGACAGCGCAGCCGCCACGAGCGCCGACAATGACGAAATGCGCCATCCCGCGGCAATGGCAAGCCAGGTCGCCGCAGTCAGCAGTCCGACGGGCCAGGCAAGCGCGAGCGTGATGCCGAGAAACGTGGCGACGCCTTTTCCGCCTCGAAACCGGAGCCACACCGGAAATATATGTCCGAGAAAAGCACCCAGCCCTGCGATGACCGCAGCCAATTCTCCGTGCATCGCACCGGCAAAGAGCACCACAAGTGCGCCCTTGCCGCCGTCGCACACAAGTGTCGCCAAAGCCGCCCAACGCTTGCCGGTGCGCAGTACATTGGTGGCGCCGATATTGCCGCAGCCGATCTTGCGGATATCTCCGGCTCCCGATGCTTTTGAAAATAAAAGGCCGAATGGGATCGATCCTACGAGATAGCCCAAGACCAGCGCGGCCAGAAGTATCGGAGCCCGGCCCTGCCAGTCGGTGGTGAGCAGTGCATCGAACATCGGCAGCTCCGCTATCTCATCAAGGCTGATTGCAAAGTTTATGGGGAGGAAGACCCGCAATTCAATTCGATCACATCACCCTCTTGAACTCTTAAGCGGGCTGGTCCATCGCCCGGTCGAATACGCAAACGCCATCGACATAGGTTCGATACACGCGGCCCTGAAAGGTCCGGCCCTCGAACGGCGTATTGCGGGCGCGCGAATGGAGTTTGCCGGGATCGACAGCGAAGGGCTCGTCGGAATCGAAGATCACCAGATCGGCAGCCAAACCGCGTGCAAGACGTCCGCTGTCGAGTTGGAGAACGCGCGCCGGCCTGTCGGTCAGTGCTCCCAGGACGCGGAGAAGGCCGGCTTGTCCATTGTGATGAAGCTGAAGCGATACCGGCAGCAGGGTTTCGAGGCCGACGGCGCCGAACGCGGCTTGCGCGAATGTCTGACGCTTGGTGTCCGCCGCCTGCGGATCGTGGCTGGAAACGATGACGTCGATGGTGCCGTCCGCGACGCCCTCCACCATCGCTACGCGGTCTTCTTCGCTTCGCAAAGGCGGCTTCACCTTGCGGAAGGTCAAATAGGAACCGACATCGAATTCATTGAGCGCCAGATGATGGGCCGAGACGGCACAGCTGATGGATAATCCGCGCGACCTGGCGGCGATGACGGCTTCAAGCGCTGCGCGCGTGGAAATCTGTCCAAGGTGGTAGCGCACACCGGTCAATTCCATGAGACGGATGTCGCGCTCGACGATGATTGCCTCGGCGGCTGCCGGGGCGGAGGGCACGCCGAGTCGGGTAGCGAACTCGCCCTCGTTCATCGCCGCGCCTTTCACGAGGGCGGGCTCCTCGGCATGGCCCGCAACGAGCGCACCGAACGTGGACGCGTAAGCGAGAGCGCGGCGCATGACGCCCGCATCGGCGATGGTCCGGTCGCCGTCGGTAAATCCGACGGCGCCGGCTTCAATCAGAAGCCCCATCTCCGTCATGGCCTCGCCTTGCAGACCGTGCGTCAGGGCGGCCATCGGCAGCACGCGCACGCAGGCGGTCGCGGCCGCACGGCGCCTGACGAACTCCACCAGCGACGGTTCGTCGATAACGGGTTCGGTGTTGGGCATCACGACCATGGTCGTGACGCCGCCCGCGGCGGCTGCACGGCCCGCCGATTCCAGCGTTTCGCGATGCTCGCTGCCCGGCTCGCCGGTGAACACGCGCATGTCGATCAGACCCGGCGCCAGTGCTCGCCCCTTGCAATCGACGAGTTCCGCGTCTCCGGGCGGCGCGTCGTGAAAGAGACGTGGCCCAACTTCGCGTATCAGGCCATTCTCGACCAGAAGCGCGCCAGGCACGTCGAGTTCGCTCGCCGGATCGAGCAGTCGGGCGTTCGTGAAGGCCAAGCGCTTCATGGCGCGTTCCGGCCTTCGCGCGGAAGCCCGCGGGACAGCGCGTCGAGCACTGCCATGCGCAGCGCGACGCCCATTTCCACCTGCTCCTGAATGACGCTGAATTCGATATCGTCTGCGACATCGGAATCGATTTCGACGCCGCGGTTCATGGGGCCAGGATGCATCACCAGAGCACCTGGTTTCGCCCGGCGAAGCTTCGCCCGATCAAGACCGTAGAAGCGGAAATATTCGCGTGGCGACGGCACGAAGGCGTCCGCCATGCGCTCCAGCTGCAATCTCAACATCATCACGATATCCGCGCCCGCGAGTCCTTCGCCCATGTCAGTGTGAATTTCCACGCCAAGACGCTCGACCATCGCCGGAAGCAGCGTGCGGGGCGCAACAAGGCGCACGCGCGCGCCGAGCCTGGATAGAAGAACGATATTGGAGCGCGCGACGCGGCTGTGCAGGATGTCGCCGCAGATAGCCACGACGAGACCGTCGAAACCGCCGCGCCGGCGGCGAATCGTCAGCGCGTCGAGCAGGGCCTGCGTGGGGTGCTCGTGCGCGCCGTCGCCCGCATTGACGACGCAGCAATCCACCTTGTGCGAGAGGAGCTCCGCGGCGCCGGCGTCCGGGTGGCGCACGACGAGGAGGTCCGGACGCATCGCGTTGAGGGTCGCGGCGGTGTCGAGCAGTGTCTCGCCCTTTGACACGGACGAGGTCCTGACCGACATGTTGAGGACGTCCGCGCCCAGCCGCTTGCCTGCCAGCTCGAACGAGCTTTGCGTCCTGGTCGACGCTTCGAAAAAGAGGTTGACGAGTGTGCGCCCGCCGAGGAGGGAATGTTTTCTTTCGGCGCTGCGATTGAGCCCGACATAGCTTCCCGCCAGATCGAGAAGGTCGGTAATCTCGTCAACGGAAAGCTGTTCGGTGCCGAGGAGGTGGCTGCACTTCAGAATCGGTCCGTCGACACCGCGCATTAAAGATGGGCTTATAGAAGTGGCGGATCGATGCGGCAAGCCACGCCGCCTCGCTTTCAGTCATTTCCGCCCGGGGCCGTTCTGCTCCGCCGATGGGCCAGGGCATCCAGAGCGCCCTGCAGCAGCCATGCGGCCGCGAGCTTGTCGACCAGCGCGGCACGCCGCTTCCGCGAAGCGTCGGCGGCCAGCAACGTTCGCGTGACCGCGGCGGTCGATAGTCTTTCGTCCCACAGCAACACCGGCAAGTCCGAACGCAAGGCGAAGTTGCGCGCAAAAGCGCGCGCCGATTGTGCAGAGGGGCCTTCCGTACCGTTCATGTTGAGCGGCAGGCCGACGACGAGCCCTCCGGCCCGGTTTTCCTTCATGAGCGCGATCAAGACCCCGAAATCATCGCTGAATTTCGATCGGCGGTGCGCCGTGAGCGGAGTGGCCACAGCGAGCTCCGGATCCGACAGCGCGATTCCGATTGTCTTCTCGCCGAGGTCGAGCCCGATCAGCCGCGCGCCGGCCGCAAGGGCCGATTCCAACTGACCCAGATCGACCAGCGCCATTATCGCTGAGCGATTTCGAGGCGATTGCCGGCCGGATCGTGGACAAAAAAACGGGGCGACCCGGTCACTGCGCCTTCGCCTTCGACAGCAAGCTTTTGTGCCCTGGCCCACGCGCGGGCTCCTTCGATGTCCGCCACGAGAAAGCAGACATGCCGCCGACTGGCCGGTGACGTGCCCGTGTCGATCCCTACGTGAAGTTGCACGTTGGAAAGCTTGAACCAGGCTCCGCCGCGCGCCCGCAGCTCGTCCGGCTTTGGGATCTCCGCGAGGTTAAGCACGCTCCGATAGAACACCAGGCACTCGCTCTCCAACGCAGACGGCACAGTGATCTGCACATGATCGATGCCGACGATGCCCAATGACATGACCGAAATCCTCGGGGACTGGTCGCTTGCCAGTCCGGGCCGCTGTTGGTAGCAAAGCCGTCGCATCCTAGCACATCGAACGCCTCATGTCCGTGGACAAGAAGACTGTCCGGCACATCGCGAAGCTTGCACGCATCGCTCTCGACGAGGCGCAGGTCGCGTCGATGGCCGAAGAACTCAACGCCATTCTGACCTGGGTGCAGCAGCTCGAGGAGGTCGATATTTCGGCTGTGCCGCCACTGACCAGCGTCGTCGAGCAGAATTTAAAGATGCGCGAGGACGTCGTCACCGAAGGCGATCAGGCGGAGGCTCTGCTGGCCAATGCGCCCGCAACGGAGGAGCATTTCTTCGTGGTTCCGAAGGTGGTCGAGTAGCGCATGGACCTGCCGTCCTCACCAACCCAGTTCACTCTCGCCGAGGCGCGCGAGGCGTTGCGGTCCAAAGCGATATCGTCGAAGGAGCTGACGGACGCGTATGCAGGTGCGATCGCCGGCTCGCGAGCCTTGAACGCCTTCATCACGGAAACGACAGATCTGGCATTGGAAATGGCGGCGCAATCGGACGCACGCCTCGCGAAAGGTGAAGGCCGCGCGCTCGAGGGCGTGCCGCTCGCCATCAAGGATTTATTCTGCACCAAGGGCGTACGCACGACCGCGGGCAGCCGAATTCTGGAAAATTTCATCCCTCCCTACGAGTCGACCGTCTCCCAGAATCTCTGGGACGCAGGCGCTGTGATGCTCGGCAAAACGAACATGGACGAGTTTGCGATGGGCTCGTCGAACGAGACGAGCCACTTCAGGCCCGTCGCCAATCCCTGGCGTGCGCGCAATTCCAATCAAACCGTTGTTCCCGGCGGGTCTTCGGGCGGTTCGGCAGCGGCAGTCGCAGCCCGGCTCTGTCTCGGCGCGACAGGCACCGATACGGGCGGCTCCATTCGGCAACCCGCGGCACTCACGGGGATTGTCGGCATGAAGCCCACTTACGGGCGGTGTTCGCGCTGGGGAATCGTCGCCTTCGCTTCGTCGCTCGACCAGGCCGGCCCCATGGCGCGCACCGTGCGGGATGCCGCGATCTTGCTGGGCGCCATGGCGAGCGTCGATTCAAAGGATTCGACAAGTGTCGATGTTCCCGTGCCCGATTACGAGCAGTCGCTTGATGGAGGCGTCAAAGGACTTCGTGTCGGCGTGCCGCGCGAGTACCGACTGGAGGAAGCGCCGCCTGAAATCGACCGCCTGTGGACAAAAGGTGCCGAATGGATGCGTGAGCAGGGCGCTGAGATCGTCGATGTCAGCCTGCCGCACACAAAATATGCCTTGCCCGCCTACTACATCGTCGCTCCAGCCGAAGCCTCCTCCAATCTCGCCCGCTATGATGGCGTGCGTTACGGTCACCGCGCGGCTGATGTACGGGACGTGAGCGACCTCTACGAACGAACCCGTGCCGAAGGGTTCGGCGCCGAAGTGCGCCGCCGCGTGCTGATCGGCGCCTACGTGCTGTCGGCGGGTTATTACGATGCCTATTACGTGCGTGCGCAGAAGGTTCGCACGCTCATCGCGCGGGACTTCGCGCAAGCGTTCGAGCGCTGCGACGTTCTCTTGACGCCGTCGACCCCTGGCCCCGCCTTTTCGTTGGGAGAAAAGTCCGCGGATCCCGTTTCCATGTACTTGAACGATGTCTTCACCGTCACCGTGAACCTGGCGGGCTTGCCGGCGATTTCGGTCCCTGCCGGGCTGACGGCCGACGGGTTGCCGCTCGGTCTCCAACTCATCGGCAAGGCGTTCGACGAGCCCCTGTTGCTTCGCGCGGCACGGGCCATCGAACGCACGGCCGGATTTGCAGCAAGCCCGGATGCGTGGTGGAGGGCGGCGTGAGCGTCGAGGAAGACAGCACCGCAAAATTGATCCCCGGAGCGTCGGGCGACTGGGAAGTCGTGGTCGGCATGGAAGTTCATGCGCAGATCTCGTCGAACGCGAAGCTCTTTTCCGGCGCATCGACGCGCTTCGGGGCGGATCCCAATACGCAGGTCAGCTTTGTCGACGCGGGCATGCCGGGCATGCTCCCGGTCATCAATCGCTTTTGCGTCGAGCAGGCGATTCGCACCGGTCTCGGCCTGAAAGCCGCAATCAACCGCCGCTCTGTCTTCGACAGGAAGAATTACTTCTACCCGGACCTTCCGGCGGGCTACCAGATTTCGCAATACAAGAACCCGATCGTGGGGGAGGGCGAGATCATTCTCGACTTGCCGCGAGGCCGGACGGCCAAAATCGGCATCGAACGACTCCACCTCGAACAGGACGCCGGAAAGAGCCTGCACGACCAGCGGCCGGACCATTCCTACGTGGACCTCAACCGCTCCGGCGTCGCACTCATGGAAATCGTCTCGAAGCCCGATATGCGATCGAGCGAGGAGGCCGCCGCTTTCGTAAGAAAGCTGCGCGCGATCCTGCGTTATCTGGGAACGTGCGACGGCAATATGGAGGAAGGCTCCATGCGCGCCGATGTCAACGTGTCGGTCCGCAAGCCGGGCGCCGCCCTTGGTACGCGCTGCGAGATCAAAAACGTCAATTCGATGCGCTTCATCTCGCAGGCCGTGGAATATGAAGTTCGCCGCCAGGTTGGCATCATCGAGGAGGGCGGCACGATCGTCCAGGAAACGCGGCTGTTCGATTCCCGCACGGGCGAAACGCGTCCGATGCGATCCAAGGAAGAGGCGCACGACTACCGCTACTTCCCCGATCCCGATCTTTTGCCGCTGGTCATAGACGAATCATGGATCTCGGAGATCGCCGCGACCCTTCCCGAACTTCCCGACGACAAGAAGGCCCGCTTCACCCGCGAATACTGAATATCG
>DASXMF010000078.1:0-2145 GCA_036495845.1 Rhizomicrobium sp. | reverse complement strand
GTTCATGGAAAGAAAATCATGGCTTGGCCGTTCAGGCCAGGCAGCGTCGCAACGGCTCCGAGGCAATCTCCGGTCTCGAAGTCGAAGGCGACGACTTCATCCTGGGCTACGCAATAGAGTCGGGCATCCGGCCCGAAGCGCAGGCCCCGCGGCTTCTGAAACCGCACAGCATCGGTCGGAACAAACACCCGCACCAGACGCCCGTCAGCATGGTCATATTCGCGGATCGTCGTCACCGCGTTGGCTTTGCCAAACGGATGCTCGCTGCTCACGACGATGTTGCCGTTTGGCGCGATCGCAAGGTCGAGCGGGCTGAGCTCTGGATCTCTCACTTTCCACGACGGCATCATCCGATGGTCGGCGTCGAATGCCAGAATGGTATTGTCACCTTCGCCGCGCTGTCCGACGCCGGAGGCGAGAAACAGCCTGCCATCATGCCCGAACGCAAAGCCACGCGGAAACGGAACGACATGCGGCGGAAGGACGAATTCTCCTGCGCTGTCCAGCTCGCGCGTAAACGCCATGATGGTGCGCTCACTACGCAGACCGACGTAATAACGCCCATCCGGCCCGAAATTGCCGCCGCCCGGATCCAGACCGTCGACGGTTCTGCTCGCCCGCACCACGACGCCGTTGCGATCCAGCGCGAGAATTCGATTCGACCCGCTGTTGACGAAGAGCAACCGATCAACCCGGTTGATTCCGAGCCCACGAGGATCGGCAATCCGCGCATCGTCGCCGAAAGCGCGGATCGATTTGCCGTCGTCGGCGAAAGCAAGGATTTTTCCGTAACCCGCGCCGTTCCTGCCGTTCGCGCTTGTGACAAGGAGGGTCATGTCAATCTCGATCCATATTCAAGGCAAGACTCTTTGACGCTTCAGGCTATCGACGGCCGCGATCAGCGACTTCGTCGAATCCATCCTCTCTGTAAATCCGAACTCGTAGATCTTGTTGATGTTCGAGATGACGTCGGACTCGGTGTGGAAGATGAAATCGCCAAACGGCCATCCAACGAGTTTGGACAGATCCGCCTGCACCAGGCCATGCCGTTCGGCGATTCCCTTCCAGACCGTACCCTTGTCGGCCATATGCTGAGCAAGCTTCAATGGGACCGGTGATGCGACCTCAAGACCGAGATGCCGCCCGATATCCTCCCACATCCGCTCCCAACGAAAGATGTCACCGTTGGTGACATTGAAGGCCTCGCCTGAGGCCTTCTCGTCCGTTGCCGCCCACGCGCTTGCCCGTGCAAGCAGGCCCGCATCCGTGAACTGAACAAGTTGTTGGTAGGCCGTGTCAGTGCCCGGAAATCGCAGCGGGACACCCAGTTCGCGCGACAGCTCGGCGAAGACACCGACCACCAGCGCGATATTCATTGGATTGCCAAAGATATCTCCCACCACGACGTCTGGAACGAGAGCAACATTGTCCCAACTGGCATTCGATGCGCGTGCCCTGAGCTGTGCCCGCTGTGAAAGGTAGATGTTGGGCGGCATATGCGGCGGATCGCTTTCTCTGGCCGGCGTCCGAACATTAGCGCCGAGATGTATGCCGTAGATCTTGAACCCCTCGTAGCTGACGACCCGCCTTAGCGGCGCCCCCACCGTGTTGAGGCCGTCCAACAGGTTTCCAAGCATCTGCCCATTCCGCTCGGCTTCAACGGACAGGTTGGGGTCTGGATTGAGAGCCGCGTAAAACAGATGCGTTGTGTCGTTGGCGGCCCTGACCGCGGGCGCGATCTCGTCGCCATTGGTGAGATCGACGGCGATGGTCTCGATCCCGGCAATCGGCCGCCGCGCAAGCGCGCGCACGATCCAGCCTTGCCGCTTCAATTCCATGGCCACCGAGTGGCCGACAATGCCGCTGCCGCCCGCGACGAGGGCTACGCGGTGCGTGCCGCTGTCCGTCATATCGAGCCTCCCGGTTACAACCTGAACTTCGTCGCCACGCTCAAAGCGCGCTCAAGCCGCCATCGACGACGAGGTCGGCGCCGGCAACGTAGCTGCTCTCGTCAGAGGCAAGGAACAGCGCTGCGGCAGCAATCTCCTCGGGGCGACCAAGCCGGTTGAGCGGTGTCGCGGCGGTAAAGCTCGCCCGTATCGCATCGGCGCCTTCCTTGGTCGCTGCCTGCGCGTCGATAATGGG
>DASXMF010000077.1:0-2238 GCA_036495845.1 Rhizomicrobium sp. | reverse complement strand
TTCGTTTCAAGGCATGCGCAGCGACAAAGGTGTCACGATCCTGCGCGAAATGAAATCGATCTGCGCGGACCTGCTCGGTGTTCTCCAGGATTCCGCGCCAGCGCGCTAGCATCTCGTCGTCGAGCTTGTCGACGTTCATCCACCATACGACGACCGAACCCTCGAGCAACGGGGTTACCATGATGGGCCTGCCATGAATCCGTCGTCGCAGCGTGAACATTGTATGTAGTATGTAATGTGTAGAATGCGAACACCTCGCCAAATTGCGTTGAACTACATTTCCTGATCCCCACGATCGCTCTGTCGTCCGGCCCTGGCACGACCACGGCAAATCCCACCGCCGCAGTCCCGACGTCTAGGCGCACAGGTATCGACGATCTCACTGGAATCATTGATTCGCAGTACGTCGTTTTCCGGTGCACCTTGCAACCGGCTCGTCAATCGAGATCAGATTCATGCCGTGGGGCCGCGCAGGAGAACTTTGCATCTTCGCTTACGACAATCAGCCGGCATAAGCGGCACGTTGCGGAGCGTCTTGAGGTCGGGCGCGCGGTCGGCGCAAATATTCGCCACGCGGGGGGCCGACGATCTTTCCATCGGAATAGATCAATGCCCCCCTGAGGAATGTGGATTTCACCCTGCCCGTGAGCTCGACGCCTTCGAAGGGGGAATAACCCTGATGGGATTCGGATTCCTCGGCGCGAACCACGAATTTGGCGTGTGGATCGACAAGGACGATGTCGGCATCGTAGCCGGGCGCAATGTCGCCTTTGCCGAGCAGGCCGAACCGCTGCGCGGGATTCCAGCTCAGAAGCTCCACCATATGGTTGTATGACATGCCGCGCCGGCTGCCTTCGCTCAGCACGCCGGAGAGCAGATATTCCGTGCCGCCGAAACCCGATTTCGCCAGCCAGATATTGTCCGGATCGTCCTTCGACCATTTCTGTTCGGCCGAACAGCAGGCGTGATCGCTCACGATCCAGTCGACCTTGCGGTCAAGCACGGCCTGCCATAGCGCTTCGACGTCCTCGCGCGGCCTGATCGGTGGATTGACCTTGGCGTGAACGGCGCATTCGCAACTGGTGTCGAGCAGCAGATGGCCGACCGTCACTTCGCGGCGGAAGGCGACATGCGGGAATACCTGCTGCATCGTCCACGCCGCCTCGATCGCCTTGCGCGAGCTCAAGTGCAGCAGGTTGATGTTCAGACAATTCGTTTCGTTGGCCAGATAAGACGCGATCCAGATCGCCAGGCCTTCCGAGTGCGGCGGACGCGCAGCACTGTAGGCGGCGAGCCCGGTCAGCTTTCCCTCGCGCTCGACGATTTTCGTATAAGCGTTGAGGATATCGGCCAGCTCGCAATGCAGGCTGACGCTGATATAGGGCGCCTTGTCGGGGAATTTGGCCATCAGGCGCTGCGCCGATCGCATGATGAACTCGAAATGAGCGATGTCGTAGCGATCGTCCGGCCCGGTCATCAGGAATTCGTTTTGCTGCGACGACGGGCCGTGCAGGCCGTAGCCGCCATAGAACATGAAAATCTTGAAGGAGGTGACCCCGTGATCGAGAACCAGATGCTCCATCTCGTCGATATGCGCGGCCTCGATCGGCGCGATGTGATAGCCGTAGTCGACCCAGAACCGTCCAGTTGATTGCTTGAACACTTCGGGCATGAATTCGCGATAGGGCCCGCCGCGATTCAAATAATAATGCCCGGTGCGGATGTAATTCAGGCTCGACGTGACGCCGCCCATCGCCGCGGCCTTGCTTTCGGATACCGCGTCTTCGGCCAGCGGCGAATAGATGCCGACATGCATGTGGGCATCGACGCAGCCGGGAAAGGCCAGATGGTTCTTGCCGTCAAAGACCTGCTCCTCCTCCCCGGCCGCGAGCTCGGGCGCGAGGCGGTTGATCTTGCCGTCCTTGATGCCGATGTCGAGGTAGTCGACGGAGGTCTTGTTGGGACGAACGACGCGAACATTCTTGATGACGAGATCGAACAGTTTCGACATTCGGCTTTCCTCACCAACTACGCGTCATAGCGTTTCCCGGCTGCGAGCAATTCCGGCGTCCCGATCAAATCGTTGAGGCCGGTGAAGTCGAGCATCCGGTTACGGAACGGCTCGGAGGTGCCGTGCGCGGCCAAAGAAGCGTAATATTCGCTCGCCATCTGCCCGAACGCACGCACGATGCCGCCGGGAAAGATCACCAGCGCAAAGCCGAGCGCTTCGAGCTCGGC
>DASXMF010000076.1:0-1820 GCA_036495845.1 Rhizomicrobium sp. | reverse complement strand
CAAACGAGTTCCAAAATCGGTAAAAAAACGCTCATGATTCCCATTGATCTCCGCAGCGACACCGTCACGAAGCCAACCCCCGCCATGCGCCGCGCCATGGCCGAAGCTGAAGTCGGCGACGACGTCTACGGCGAGGACCCCACCGTCAATCGCCTTCAGAAACGCGCCGCTGAAATTTTCGAGAAGGAAGCCGCGCTCTTCGTCCCCACCGGCTGCATTGGCAATCTCCTCGCCATCAAAGGCTGGGCGCCGCCGACGAGCGAGGTGATCTGCGAGCAGCGCGCTCACATCAATCTCTACGAGCTCGCGTCTATCTCCGCGATCGCCGGCTGCCTGCCTCGCCCCACGCCCGCGCCCGATGGCATTCTCACCTGGGACCTGATCGAGCCTCTCATCCGCCCGAAAATTTATTACGACTCGCAGACCGCGCTCGTCGCCCTCGAAAACACCCACAACATGCAGGGCGGCACCGTCTACCCGCAGGAAGTTTCCGACAACATCTGCGACCACGCTCACGCCGCGAATTTGAAGGTGCATCTCGACGGCGCGCGAATTTTCAACGCATCCGTGGCGCTCGGCCGCAGCGTCGCTGATCTCACCCGCAAATTTGATTCGGTGATGTTCTGCCTCTCGAAGGGTCTCGGCGCGCCCGTCGGCTCGCTGCTCTTGGGGCCACGCGCATTCATCGAGAAAGCTCACATTGGGCGCAAACTGCTCGGCGGCGGAATGCGCCAGATCGGAATTCTCGCCGCGGCAGGCCTCCTCGCGCTGGAGGAGACGCCGAAAATCCTGCATCGCGATCACGAGAACGCCCGCTACCTCGCGAACGGTCTCGCAAAAATCAAAGGAGTCGCCATCGATCCGAAGAAGGTCGCTACCAACATCGTGATTTTCGATGTTCGCGCCACCAGCCGCACCGCCGACGACGTCTGCTCCGATCTCGGCAAACACCAAATCCTCTGCGGCTCATCCGACAAATACGCCATCCGCATGGTGACGCATTACGACGTGGACCGCGCCGGAATCGATCGCGCTCTCGCCGCCACGGCAGAAGTCATCACAGGCCGCGCCCCGGCCGCTGCGGCGCACTAAGGCTAGGAGAGAAGAGTGAACTCTTCGCGAACTCAGAAATCCCTGTGGACGGGCGTGTTTTTTATTCTGATAGCAGGTGCACTGATGACCATTCAAGCAGGAAGTTCGACCGAAGCTGCGATTCAAGCTCCGGAAAAACAAGCAAGTGCAACGCCCGAAGACGCGCGCAAATTCATCGAAAATGCCGAAACGAAACTCCTCGACATATGGATTCGCGCCAGCCGCGCTCAATGGGTCCACCAAACCTTCATCACTCACGACACTGAAATTCTCTCCGCGCAAGCCGACCAGGTAGTCAAAGCGACCGTCGCCGATCTCGCCGCGCAGTCGAATCAATACGAACACTTGAAGCTGCCAGAAGACGTGGCGCGAAAGATTTACCTTCTCAAACACTCAGTGGATATTCCCGCGCCGCGCGATCCCGCCGAGCAAGCTGAACTCTCGCAAATCGTAGCTTCGCTCGAAAGCGACTACGGGCAAGGGAAGTGGTGTCCGGACGGCGCACAGGGAAAATGCCTCACGCTCAACGACATGGAAAACATCATGGCGTCGAGCCGCGATCCGAAGGAGCTCGAGCGGGTCTGGGTTGGCTGGCATTCGATCGCGCCCCCTATGCGCCAGAAATATTCGCGCATGGTGGTGCTCGCGAATAAAGGTGCGCGCGAACTCGGATTCGCGAACGTTGGCGAAATGTGGCGCTCGGGCTACGACATGCCGCCCGACGCGTT
>DASXMF010000075.1:0-2036 GCA_036495845.1 Rhizomicrobium sp. | reverse complement strand
CCAGTCGGCGTGCTGCGCGAGCGTGGTCCATGTCTTGTGCCCGTTGACGATGTAGTGGTCGCCGTCACGCACGGCCTTTGTACGGACGGTGGCGAGATCGGAGCCGGAGCCCGGCTCGGAATAGCCTTGGCACCACCAGTCTTCGCCGGAGAGAATGCGCGGCAAAAACTTCTTCTTCTGCGCCTGGTTGCCGAACGTGTAGATGACGGGGCCGACCATGGTGACGCTGAACGCCAGTGGCGGCAGCGTACCGGCGCGGCTGGTCTCCTGTTCGAAGATGAACCTGCGGGTGATCGACCAGCCGGGTCCGCCATATTCCTTCGGCCAGAGCGGCGCGATCCACCCCTTCTCGTGCAAGATGCGATGCCACCGCAGCATCTGCTCCTTAGTGAGATCGGTCTCCGGATTGGGAACACGCATCTCGGCCGGATAGTTCTCCGCGATGAACACGCGGACTTCGTCGCGAAAGGCAGCATCCTCCGGTGAAAGCGCGAGCTCCATTGGACGTGCTCCCTACCACTTCTCGCCGAAGGGACGGATTTCCAATTCGAACGTCCAGGCGCTCTTCGGTTGCTGGTAGAGCTGCCAGTAAGACGCGGCCACGGAGGCCGGCGGCATCAGCAAGTCGGGATTGTCGAGCGCGTTGGGGCCGAGCGCCTCGAGCCGGCGCTGCCGCACCCATTCCGTATCGACGCCGGAGTCGATGATCAGGTGCGCGACATGGATGTTCTTCGGACCCAATTCGCGCGCCATTGCCTGCGCCACGGCGCGCAGGCCAAACTTGGCACTGGCGAAAGCGGCATAGCCGGAACCACCGCGCAGCGACGCGGTCGCGCCGGTGAAGAAGATGTTGCCGCCGTCGCGCGGGACCATCAGCCGCGCCGCCTCACGGCCGGCGAGGAAGCCGGAGTAGCACGCCATCTCCCAAACTTTCCGGAACACCCGCTCGGTGGTCTCGAGAATCGGAAAATTGACGTTGGCGCCAATGTTGAAGATGCAAACCTCAAGCGGCGCGTACTTATCGGCATCGTTGAGGAACGCGGTGATCTCTTCTTCCTTGCGCGCATCGAGCGAGCGGGCGTGGATCTCGCCGCCGGCGGCCTCGATGTCCTTGACCAGCGGCGCGAGCTTCTCGCCATTGCGGCGGCCGCCGAAAATCGTGAAGCCTTCGGCGGCGAACTTCTTGGCAATCTCGCCGCCGATAAAGTCACCAGCGCCTATCACTGCGACCGTTCTGTTTCTCTTCTGCAAGGGCCTCTCCGGCGTTGTGAGGTGTTGAGCTCGGTTCGCTCAGGACACCAACGGGTGTTCAGGCGGTTTTGCGTTGCGCGGCGGCCGATTGCGCGACGATTTCGTCTTCGACGTCGCGCAGGCTGTCCTTTCCAAAATAGATTTCGTCGCCGACGAAGAAGGTCGGGGAACCAAACGTGCCGCGCGCCACTGCGTCGTTGGTATTGTCGATCAGCTTCTTCTTGGCTTCGTCCTGCTGGGCACGAGCGATGATGCAGTCGATGTCGAGCCCGGATGATACAAACGCATCCCGGAAGACCTGCGGATCGTCCATCTTCTTGGGCTCAACCCACATGTGGTGATAGGCGGCCCGGAAATACGGATCGAACAGCCCCTCCAACTGGGCTGCGACGACACCGCGCATCAGCATCAGCGTGTTCACCGGGAAAAACGGGTTCGAGCGGAACTTCGTGATGTTGTGGCGGCGCAGGTAACGCTCGGTCTCGCGCGCATTGTATTCCGGCTTGTTCTTGATCCCACGCAGCGACTCGGCGGGCGACAGGTTGCCAGTCGCCTTGTAGACGCCACCAAGCAGCACCGGAACGTACTCGAACCTGACGCCCGTTCGCTGCTCGATTGCGGGTAGCGCAAGCTCGGCGAGATAGGCGTTGGGGCTGCCGAAATCGAAATGGAACTCGACCTTGAGCGGAGCTGCCATGGAACGCCTTTCCCGTACGGCGGCGGTTTGTTTGCCGCGTGGTGGATCTTGCCGCAACCGATAGAGTTCTATTTTAGAACTGTCAATA
>DASXMF010000074.1:0-8711 GCA_036495845.1 Rhizomicrobium sp. | reverse complement strand
GTGGAGACCGAGCGGCGCAACTACAAATGCTTCGGCTGCGGCGCGGGCGGCGACGCATTTCGCTGGCTGATGGAAACCGAGGGGCTCTCCTTTCCCGAGGCGGTTCAGCGACTGGCGGGCGAGGCCGGAGTCGATCTGCCGCAATGGACGCCTGAGGACGAGGCGCGCGAGCAGCAGAAAAAATCGCTTGTCGAAATCGTCGAGCTGGCATGCGTGTGGTTCGAACGACAATTGCGCTCCGCTCCTGGTGCGGCGGCCCGCGCCTATCTCAATGCGCGCGGGCTGGGCGAAGAGGAGTGGAAGCGATTCCGTTTGGGCTACGCTCCTTCCGGAAAAAGCCCGCTGCTCGACCATTTGAAATCGCAACACATCGCGGAGGCGGACATCGTGGCCGCCGGCCTCGCGCGCGCGGGCGGCGGCGAACGCGAGACGCGCGACTTCTTCTTCGACCGGGTGATGTTTCCCATCGGCGACGCGCGCGGACGGATCGTCGCTTTCGGCGCCCGCGCGCTCGCGAACGATGCGAAGCCCAAATACATCAATACCGGGGAAACTTCGCTCTTCTCCAAGGGACAGCTTCTCTACAATCTCGCTGCGGCCCGCGGCGCGGCCCTTAAGTCCGGCACGGTCCTGGTGGCGGAAGGCTATATGGACGTGATCGCGCTGCTGCGCGCCGGCTTCGAGGCCTCCGTGGCGCCGCTCGGCACTGCGTTGACCCAGGACCAGCTTGCGCTGCTTTGGCGATTGGCGCCCGAGCCGATCCTCTCCTTCGACGGCGACGAAGCGGGATTGCGCGCCGCCCATCGCGCGGCCGAGATGGCGTTGCCGCTCGTCAGGCCCGGTTGCTCGCTGCGCTTCGCGCTTCTGCCGTCCGGCGAGGATCCCGACAGCCTCATCCGCCTCGGGGGAGCGGGCGCGATGGCGTCGCGAATCGAGACTGCGATTCCGCTTGTCGAGATGCTGTGGCGCGCCGAAACCGAAGGCCGCGTATTCGACACGCCCGAACGGAAAGCCGCGCTCATCGCGCGGCTCAACGAGCGGCTGGCGCCCATCGCCTCGATCGATGTCCGGCGCTTCTATCTCGAGGCGCTTGCCGAGAGACTGGCGGCGACGCTGTCGCTGAAGGCCTATATCTATAATGACAGCCTTCGCGCATCGGGATCGACGCGGAGCAAAAACGGGCCCCGGTCCGGTGGGGCCCGGTCCGGTGGGGCGAGCCGCCCGTCGCGCGGCGGTTTCGCCACTGTCTCCGCTGCCGTAAAGGCGAGCAGGCTGGTTCCCCGCAACGCGGGCGGACCAGCCGGAGCACTCCGGGACCAACCGGGAATCCGGATCGAGCGGCCGGCACCACCCATCGCTCCGCGCCACAGCGCCGCCGAAGGCTTCGCGCCGGCGGGCCTCGCCGGCGATCCGGCGACCATGCGAGTTAAGGAAAGCGAAGTCCTCGCATTGCTCCTCGAATCGCCCGATATGCTCGATCGGTGCCAGGAAGCTCTGGCCTCGTTGCCGTTTTCCGATCGCTCGCTTGACAGCTTGCGGCACGAACTCCTAAACCTCGCCGCTTCCGGCTTCAGGCTTGAAACTGGAAGTCTGGAGGACCATCTCGTTCGCGCAGGCATGGCCGCGCTCGTCGGGCGTCTGAAGACGCGGCGAGCGGGTAGTTCCGTTGGAACGCAGGGCGCGCGCGGGGAACAGGAGCGGGGAGGCGCCGATGCCGGCGATAGCGAGGCCCGTTGGCTGCAAGCCGCAGCCCAATTGCGGGAATTGGCCGAGACCGGCCCCGAACGGAGACGTGCCCTGGAGCGTTTCAAATCCGAGGCAAGCGAGGAAAGCTGGCTCGACTGGCGCCGACTCCACGGTGCGCTTCCAAGCGAATAGCCTCCGCTAGGTCATTAGACCTCGGCATTTGATCTGAAGGATGCCGCCTCGCGGGCGGTGCAACGAACGACGATATGGCGACGAAGAAAGCGATCCACTCCAGAAAACCCGCAAAGATCGCTGCGGTAAAGTCGGCGGCAAAGCGTTCGCCGGGAAAGGCGAAGCCGACGAAATCCTCCCGCACCAAGATTGTTGCGGCGCGCAAGCCCGCACCAAAGCTCGTCGCCAAGTCCACGAAGGCGATGAAGTCTGCGCCGCGCCCGCAGCCCAAACCCGCGCTGCCCAAGGCGAAACTCGAGCCGAAGCCCGCCACGAAGGCGCAACTGAAGATCGTTACCGCGGAGGAAAAGAAAATCGCGCAACTGGTTCCAGTAAAACTTGCCGATGGCAAGATTGCGATACAGCCCAAGACCGGAACGAAGCCGCAAGGCGAACCGGCCGAGTCGACGGCACCGCGCGACGATGCGGATTCTCCCCTGCTCGATCTTTCGGACGTCGCGGTCCGCAAGATGGTCACCCGCGCGAAGCAGCGCGGCTACGTCACCTATGACGAGCTGAACAAGGTTTTGCCTTCCGACAAGGTCTCGTCCGAGCAGATCGAAGACACAATGGCGATGCTCAACGAGATGGGCATCAACGTCATCGAGAGCGAAGAGCAGGACGAGCAGGGCGAAGTGCCCGCGCTCGCGCAGACCAAGCAGGTTGCCGTCAAGACCGGCGACGAAGAAGAACCCTACGACCGCACCGACGACCCCGTGCGCATGTATCTGCGCGAGATGGGATCTGTGGAGCTTCTGTCGCGCGAGGGCGAGATCGCCATCGCCAAACGCATCGAAGCGGGCCGCGAATTGATGATCGGCGCGCTGTGCGAAAGCCCGCTGACGTTCGAGGCGCTGACGGTGTGGCGCGACGAACTCAACGAGGGCAAGGTATTGCTGCGCGACATCATCGATCTCGAAGCGATGTATGGCGCCGGTCCCGATGCCCAGCCCGTGCCGGCCGTCATCGGACCGCCCGCGACCTTTCTGGCGCAGGTCGCCCCGGTCGCACCGCCGCCGCCGCTGGTCAATGGTCATGCAGCGGTGTCGCCGCTTGATACGCCGCGGCCCGCCGACGAATCCGAAACGCCGCTCGATCCCGGAGAGGTGGCGGCTGCGGCCGACGCCGCGGCGGAAGCCGACGATTTCGACGACGAAGGAAACCTTTCGCTTGCGGCGATGGAGGCCTCGCTCAAGCCGCAGGTACTGGAGACGCTCGACCAGATCGCCAGTCTCTACAAGAAGCTCGGCAAATTGCAGGACGCCTCGGTCGAGGCCGCGCTCGCCTCCGACGAATTGTCGAGCGGACAGGAGCGGCGCTTCAAGAAGCTGCGCACCGAAACGGTCGACCTCGTCAAGAGTCTCAAGCTCAACAACAACCGCATCGAAGCGCTGGTCGATCAGATGTACGGCATCAACCGGCGGCTGGTCTCCATCGAGGGACGGCTGTTGCGCTTGGCCGAGGCGCACGGTGTCGACCGCGTGGATTTTCTCAAGCAGCATTTCGGCAACGAACTCGATCCGAACTGGGCGCGGCGCGTCGCCAGGCTGAGCGGCCTCGGCTGGCACGAATTCGTCCAGGAGGAGCGCGAACGCATCCGCCAGTACCGCGACGACATCCAGACGCTGGCGCAAGAGATGCGCCAGTCGATCAGCGATTTCCGCCGCATCGTGCAGACTGTGCAAAAGGGCGAACGCGAAAGCGGCCAGGCCAAGAAGGAGATGATCGAGGCCAATCTCAGGCTGGTGATCTCGATCGCCAAGAAATACACCAATCGCGGCCTGCAATTCCTCGACCTGATCCAGGAAGGCAATATCGGCCTGATGAAGGCCGTCGACAAATTCGAATATCGCCGCGGCTACAAATTCTCGACCTACGCCACCTGGTGGATCCGGCAGGCGATCACGCGCTCCATCGCCGACCAGGCCCGCACGATCCGCATTCCCGTGCACATGATCGAGACCATCAACAAGCTCGTGCGCACGTCGCGACAGATGCTGCACGAGATCGGACGAGAACCGACTCCGGAGGAACTCGCCGAGCGGCTCGCCATGCCGCTCGAAAAAGTGCGCAAGGTTCTCAAGATCGCCAAGGAGCCCATCAGCCTCGAAACGCCGATCGGCGACGAGGAAGACAGCCACCTCGGCGACTTCATCGAGGACAAGAACGCGATCCTGCCGATCGACGCGGCGATCCAGGCCAATCTTCGCGAGACCACGACGCGGGTCCTGGCGACGCTGACGCCGCGCGAGGAGCGCGTGTTGCGCATGCGCTTCGGCATCGGCATGAACACCGACCACACGCTCGAAGAAGTCGGCCAGCAATTCTCCGTCACGCGCGAACGCATCCGCCAGATCGAGGCCAAGGCGCTGCGCAAGCTCAAGCATCCCAGCCGCTCGCGGAAACTGCGGAGCTTTCTCGACAATTGACGCGGCGCGCACTTTCGTAGTTGCGCGTCTTTACGTTTTCACCCTTCGCCGGGCTCAGGGTGAGGGCATTATTTTGACGTCATGGTGAGCCTGTCGAACCATCGCGCATTGCATGCGGTGGATGTCGGCGTCAGGATCGCGCATGGACATCACGAAAGCTGGCCGGCTTTACTCGCGCGCGGAGCATGCCGCCGACGCCGTCATTCATGTCGCCGGCGTGCTCTTCGCCATCAATGGCGGGCTGTGGCTTCTCTTCCATGTGACGGGATTGAGCGTCGTGGCAAGCGTCTCCGTCTATTGTGCGGGTCTCATGGCCATGCTGACGGCATCGGCGATCTACAATCTGGCGCCGCTCGGCAATGTGAGCGACTGGCTGCGCCGTTTCGACCACGCGGCCATCTTCATCATGATCGCCGCGACCTACACGCCGTTCGCCGTCAACCGCCTGCAGCAGCCGACCGGTTCGGTGATTCTCGCGCTCATCTGGCTCGGCGCCACGGTGGGTGTCATCATGAAGATGCTCTTTCCCCGTCGATTGGAATTGGCGAGCCTTGCCCTCTACCTCGGGATGGGCTGGCTGATCGTCACCGTCGTGAAACCCCTTTCGGCGGCGATGGCCGCAACCGATTTCTGGCTCCTGATGGCGGGCGGCGCCATCTATTCGGCCGGGGTCGTTTTCTACCTGCTCGAAAGACTGCCGTTTCACAAGCCGATCTGGCACGGCTTCGTGTTGGTGGCGGCCGTTTTGCATTTCACGGCGATCGCGAGCGAATTCGCGATCTGAGCGCCGCCGCGCGGCGGGAACCGAATCCGCAGGCGCAGCGTTGGTTTGTTCGAGCAAGGGGGTATCATTCAACGCTCTCGCGATTGAAAAAACTCGGCACCCGTCTCGCGGCATTGGGGGCGGTATGCGCTGTGCCTCAAATCTGTTTTGCGCAGACGGCGCAGACGGCGCAGACGACGCCGGCGCAGACAACGCCTGAAGAGCGTGGGACGTTCAGCGTGCTTTTCGAGAACGACTATTTCTTTCATACCGACCGCGATTACACCAACGGCGTGGAATTGGCGTGGACGTCGTCACCCTCCGATACGCCCGATTGGTCGATCGACTGGGCGCGCAAGCTGCCGTTCTTCGCGGCGAACGGCGAAGTCAGGACGAGCTATTCTCTCTGGCAGAACATCTACAC
Source organism: Rhizomicrobium sp. (assembly GCA_036495845.1). GTDB lineage: Bacteria > Pseudomonadota > Alphaproteobacteria > Micropepsales > Micropepsaceae > Rhizomicrobium. The sequence continues at coordinate 3,178 of DASXMF010000074.1, read as the reverse complement.
GCCAAGCGATCTTCATCTCTCCAATCCTCCGCCCACCGCGCGTCCCTACGCCGGATGGCTGTATTTCTCCTACGGCCTGATCGAGAAGAGCGACACGACGCTCGACCAGCTCCAGGTGCAGTTGGGCATGGTCGGTCCGGCGTCACTTGCCGAGGAAACGCAGAAATTCGTCCACGCGGTCCTGGGCGACACCAATCCGCAAGGTTGGGGAACGCAGCTTCACAATGAGCCGGCTTTCCTGATTGGCGACGAGCGCGCGTGGCGGGCGCTGGCGAGCGGTTCGCTTGCCGGATTCTCCTTCGACGTCGATCCGCATCTGGGCGCAGCGGTGGGCACCGTCTACGATTACGCGAATGCCGGCGCGATGGTGCGCGTTGGATTCAACCTGCCCGACGATTACGGTCCGCCGCGAATCGAGCCGAGCCTGCCGGGGACGAATTTCTTCGAACCCACAAGCGCGTTCGGCTGGTACCTGTTCGCGGGCGTCGATGGGCGAGCCGTCGCCCGCAACCTGTTTCTCGACGGCAATACCTGGGAATCGAGCCGTCATGTCGAGAAAATTCCACTGGTTGGCGATCTCGAAATCGGCGCCGCCATTTCCTTCGAACAGTGGCGGCTTTCCTTCATGCATGTGTTCCGCACGCGTGAATATACGAGCCAGGTGCACGCCGATCAGTTCGGCGCAATCGATCTTTCGTACCGCTTCTAGTGCAGTGTCCGACACTGTCTGTCAGCGCGCGCCATTCCGTGGTTTTGTCAGCACCGCATTGCCATAGGTTCCGCGTAAACTCCCATCGTGCGCGAAGTCGCGGATCATCTCGAAATAGCCCGGAGCATAGCGAGTCGAAAGCCGGCTGCCGTCCGACGCAGTCTCGAACAGCGTCATGCCGTGTTCTGCGCCTGGATACCAGGCCAGCGTGAACGGCCTGCCGGCTGCGATGAGCGATTTGAGGCGACGGCTCGTTTCGGCGCTCGGCGCTTCGTAGTCCTTTTCACCCAAAATCCACAATTGCGGCGTCGTGTTCGCGCGCAGAGCCGGCATCGGATCGTAATAGAAGGGCGTGCCCCAGCGGTACTTGGGGGCCATCGCGCGCAATTGCGCTTCCGAATAGGGCAACAGAAAGTGGGTGTAGTTGCCATGCACATCCTTGTACCAGGGCGCGCTCTTGAATTTTGCCCGCACCGCGTCGAATTCCTTGAAGCCTTGCGTGAAGCCGCTTGCGATTACGGTTTCGGCGGCGCGCGCAACTTCGAGCGCCTTGACGATCTCGCCTGGCGAATGTCCTTCGTCCCGCATCTCCAATGCGACTTCCTGCTGATCCTCGTCGATCACGCTGACCGCCAGGCCGAAGCAGACGATTGCGAAATCGACGGGTGCGCGATTGGCCGCAATGGGCGCGACCCAACCGCCCTGGCTGCCGGCCTGATATCCGATGCGACCCAGACGCGCCCCGGCCAGACGTCGCGCTTCCCGCATGGCGGCTACCGCATCGTCGGCCAGGAGGCTGAAGACCTGACTATAGGCACCGCCCGATTTTCCGGTGCCACGCTTGTCGAAAACGAACGCACCCACGCCCTCGGCCGGCAGCATGCGCTGCAAGGAATAGTCGGTGAGGGCCGAGTCGTGTTCGGCGCCGTGAAGCAGCACAACGACGGGGACCTTGCCCACCCCCTTCGGCATGACAAGGCGGCCGGCAAGCGCGGTGCCGTGACTCGTGAAACTCGTATCCGTCACATCGAATACGATGCGATCGCCGGCTTTGCCGGCAAAATCGATTTTTCCCGTGCTGCAATCGGAAAATGAAACCGCCGTGCCGTCGGCGCGATCCGTCCAGCCATAGGTGCTGCGCCAATCGCCCTTTGCCGTCTTGTGCAACGCCCCCGTCGCCCCATCGAAGCGCCGCCAGCGGAGCGTATCGCCGTCGGAGGGCGCAATGTCGACGAGAATGCCGTCCTTGAGACGGTAGGCGCCGACGTGGCAGTCTTCGCTCGCGCGGGCAAATGAGATTGAAAGAAGAAGGACGCACCACACCGCGCTCATGCGGACAAGATGATTCACGATTCTCGCTCCTGCTGGTCTTGATCATGTTCGGCCAGAAATTCGATGCTCAAATTCATCGCCCCGTGCCAATGAATCTGTCGTCCGAGCTCGGCAAGCCCTGCAAGGCGATCTTCGATCGTCAGAACCGGATTTCCGAAAAGTGGGCCTGACTTGCTTGCAAATCGGCTCGGTCCATAAGCGATCAAGAGTTCGGGCTCGCTCACTCCCCCGGCAGAGAGCAGAACCTGTCCCGGCGCCGGCTCCCCGATCGCATTCTCCGGCGGAAGAATTAATCCGGACGGCCAAACAGCGGTTAGCGGCGACCAGAACGACTCTCCGCTCCACCGGGCGTGAATGACTTTGCCACGATAGGGCAGCAGTTCCTCAAATTGCGCGCAGGACCGCGGTGCCAGATCGCACCGAAGCCGGGCTGAAAATGCTTCCGTCCCGATCGTCATCCGTACTGAAGGAAGTAAAGAGAGCATTTGAACACCAATGCGCCGGGAACTCCGATATAGCGCGGGTCTCGCCCACGATCTTGGACCGATTCAAGGTGTCGCTTGACAGGTCTCCTTGTGTCGCTATCTGACAAAAGGCGCTTCTCATCGATCGGCCCGGAATCGGATGCTGCAGAGATTCAACGGAGTCCTTGTCAGGAGGGTCATCGATCGAAGCTGCGCTCGCGTGCCCGAGCATGCTCACGACTGGCCCGTGCTCTCGCTTTATGTCATGGGCGGTTATTCGAACTGCACCGAGATCGGGGAGACATCCATCGCCGGCCCCTCCGTTATTCTCTATCGGGCCGGGGCCGCCCATCAAAACATCGTTGCATCGGCCGGGTTCGAACAGATCGAAATCGAGTTCGATCCGGCATGGCTTGGACGCGGGCTGCTTCCGGATTTTCCCGTCTCGCGATGGCTGGGAGGGCGCATAGGCGCCGCGGCGCGCGCATTGACGCAAATCTGCGCTTGTGAAATGGACGAGAATTGCTTTCGCTCGGCGGTGCAGCGGTTCATGGAGAACGCAGCCCGCGAACCTGCACGCGATCCTCCGCGTTGGCTTGGCACGATTCGCCGACGTCTCGGCGAAGATGACTCCACGAATGTGACGGACCTCGCGCGACAGATAAGACGCCAC
>DASXMF010000073.1:0-8897 GCA_036495845.1 Rhizomicrobium sp. | reverse complement strand
ATGCTCGCTTACGCGAGCTTAATCTCCACGTCGACACCCGCGGCCAGGTCGAGCTTCATCAGCGCGTCGACCGTCTGCGGGGTGGGATCGATGATGTCGAGAAGCCGCTTGTGCGTTCGAATTTCGAATTGCTCGCGGCTCTTTTTGTCCACATGCGGAGACCGGTTGACGGTGAAGCGTTCGAAATCTGTCGGAAGGGGAATCGGCCCCCTGACCTGCGCTCCCGTCCGCCTCGCCGTATTAACGATCTCCCGCGTCGAATTGTCGAGAATGCGGTGGTCGAACGCCTTCAGCCGTATACGGATGTTTTGCCCTTGCATGTTCTTTTCTCCAGTACGGCTTGAGCGGCGTATCCGCTATTTCACGATCTTCGCGACTACGCCCGAACCCACGGTGCGGCCGCCTTCGCGAATGGCGAAGCGCAACTTCTCCTCCATCGCGATCGGAACGATCAGTTCGACATCGATCGACACGTTGTCTCCCGGCATCACCATCTCGGTACCCTCGGGAAGCTTCACAATTCCCGTGACGTCGGTGGTGCGGAAGTAGAATTGCGGGCGGTAGTTGGTGAAGAACGGCGTATGGCGACCGCCCTCTTCCTTCGTGAGCACGTAGACTTCCGCCTTGAAATTGGTATGCGGCGTGATCGATCCGGGCTTGGCCAGCACCTGGCCGCGTTCCACGCCTTCGCGCTCGATGCCGCGCAGCAGGCACCCGACATTGTCGCCGGCCTGCCCCTGGTCGAGAAGCTTGCGGAACATTTCGACTCCGGTAACTGTAGTCTTTGCGGTCGGACGAATGCCGACGATTTCAACTTCTTCGCCGACCTTGATGACGCCGCGATCGATACGGCCCGTCACCACCGTCCCACGGCCGGAAATCGAAAATACGTCCTCGATCGCCATCATGAAGGGCTGGTCGACCGGACGGTCAGGCTGGGGAATGTTCTCGTCTACGGCGCCCATCAACTCCATGATTGAGTCCCGGCCGACCTTCGGATCGCGATCTTCGAGCGCGCACAGGGCGGAGCCGCGGACAATGGGAATCTTGTCGCCGGGAAAGTCATAGCTCGACAGCAGCTCGCGCAGTTCCAGCTCGACCAGATCGAGAAGCTCGGGGTCGTCGACCATGTCCACCTTGTTCATGTAGACGACGAGCGCGGGAACACCGACCTGGCGGGCGAGAAGAATATGCTCGCGTGTCTGTGGCATCGGGCCGTCGGCAGCCGACACGACCAGAATGGCGCCATCCATCTGTGCGGCGCCAGTGATCATGTTCTTCACATAATCGGCATGACCCGGGCAGTCGACATGCGCGTAGTGGCGTTTGTCGGTCTCATATTCGACGTGCGCGGTCGAAATCGTTATCCCGCGTGCCTTTTCTTCCGGTGCCTTGTCGATCTGGTCATAGGCCGTATATTTTGCTTTGCCGGTCTCGGCGAGGATCTTGGTGATCGCAGCGGTCAGCGTCGTCTTGCCATGGTCCACGTGACCGATTGTGCCGATGTTGCAATGCGGCTTTGTCCGCTCGAATTTGCTCTTCGCCATGGTAAGACCTCCATTCTGACGGTTGATTAGGCGTATTTCGCTTTAACTTCGTCCGCGATCGACTGTGGAACCTGTTCGTAGTGATCGAACTGCATCGTGTACTGCGCGCGCCCCTGCGACATCGAGCGCAACGTGTTGATGTATCCAAACATGTTGGCGAGGGGGACCATCGCGGTGACGATCTGGGCGTTGCCACGCGAATCGGTTCCTTGCACATGTCCACGCCGGGAATTCAGATCGCCGATGACACCGCCTAGATATTCATCCGGCGCCACGACCTCGACCTTCATCATTGGTTCGAGGAGCCTGGCAACGCCTTTCGACGCAAGCTCACGGAACGCCGCTCGTCCCGCAATTTCGAAGGTGAGCGCATTCGAGTCCACTTCGTGAAAGTCGCCGTCGATGAGTGTTGCCTTGAAATCGATCACAGGGAATCCGGCGAGAAGTCCACTTTCCTTCTGCGACTTGATGCCCTTGTCGACTGAAGGAATGAACTCCTTCGGAATCGCACCGCCGACGACCTCGTTCTCGAAGACGTAGCCTGAACCCGGCGGCAGCGGCTCGAACTCAACCTTGACGCGCGCGTATTGGCCTTTCCCACCCGTCTGCTTCTTGTGCATGTAGTCAATCGTCACGGGCCGTGCCAGCGCCTCTCGATAGGCGACCTGAGGCACGCCGACGTTCGCGTCCACCTTGTAGGTGCGGCGAAGGATGTCGACCTTGATGTCGAGATGGAGCTCTCCCATCCCCTTCAGGATCGTCTGCCCCGATTCTTGGTCCGTCGAAACGCGGAACGAGGGATCCTCTTGGGCCAGGCGCTGAAGCGCCATGCCCATCTTCTCCTGATCGGCCTTCGATTTCGGCTCTATCGCCATCTCAATCACCGGATCCGGGAATTCCATCTTTTCCAGGATCACCGGCTGTTGCTGGTCACACAGCGTCTCGCCCGTCGTGGTCGTCTTGAGGCTGGCGAAAGCGACGATGTCGCCGGCATGGGCTTCCTTGATGTCCTCGCGCGAATTCGCGTGCATCAGAAGCATGCGCCCCACGCGCTCGCGCTGGTCTTTCGTGGAGTTGAGCACGCCGGAACCCGACGTCACCGTGCCGGAATAGATGCGCACAAAGGTGATCGAACCCACGAACGGATCGTCCATGATCTTGAAGGCCAGGCCCGCAAACGGGGCATTGTCGTCCGCCGGTCGGGCGACCTTGTCGCTCGACCCGGGTTTCATGCCCTCGACGGGCGGAATGTCGAGCGGCGAGGGAAGATAGGCCACAACCGCGTCGAGCAACGGCTGCACGCCCTTGTTTTTGAAGGCCGAGCCGCAAAGCACGGGCACGAAATGGAACGAGCATGTTCCCTTGCGGATGCAGGCTCGCAGTTCCTCGACGCTCGGCATTTTACCTTCGAGATAGGCTTCAAGAAGCCTCTCGTCCTGCTCGACGGCCGACTCGACGAGTTTCAGGTGCATTTCCTGCGCCTTGGCCACCAATTCCATGGGAATTTCCGCGACGTCGAACTTCGCGCCGAGCTGCTCTTCGCGCCACACCAACGCGCGCATTTCGACAAGGTCGACGATTCCCTTGAATTCGGCCTCCGAGCCGATCGGCAGCTGGACGACGAGCGGCCTGGTGCCGAGACGGTCGATCATCATCTGCACGCAACGCGGAAAATCCGCACCCATGCGGTCCATCTTGTTGACGAAGCAAATGCGCGGGACGTTATATTTGTCGGCCTGCCTCCAAACCGTCTCCGACTGCGGCTCGACGCCGGCCACCGCATCGAATACGGCGATGGCGCCGTCGAGGACGCGCATCGAGCGCTCGACCTCGATGGTGAAGTCGACGTGGCCCGGCGTATCGATGATGTTGACGCGGTGGTCGTCCCAGAAGCAGGTGGTCGCCGCTGAGGTAATCGTGATGCCGCGTTCCTGCTCCTGCTCCATGAAGTCCATGGTCGCGGCGCCGTCGTGCACTTCGCCGATTTTATGGCTCTTGCCGGTGTAATAGAGGATGCGCTCGGTCGTCGTCGTTTTGCCCGCGTCGATATGCGCGCAAATTCCGATGTTTCGATATCGTTCGAGCGGGGTTGTGCGAGGCATGGCCGGGTCCTTGAGTTCCGTCACCAGCGATAGTGGGAAAAGGCCCGGTTCGCCTCGGCCATTTTGTGCGTATCTTCGCGCTTCTTGACCGCGGAGCCGCGATTGTTGGCGGCATCCATCAATTCTCCGGAGAGCCGGCCCATCATCGTGGGCTCGTTCCGCGAACGCGACGCATTGATGATCCAGCGGATGGCCAGCGCGCGGCTGCGATCCTGCCGTACTTCCACGGGCACCTGATACGTGGCGCCGCCGACGCGGCGTGAGCGCACTTCAAGCGCCGGGCTCACATTGCGAAGGGCCTCGTGAAAGAGTTGCAACGGATCCTGCTTGGTCTTCGATTGCATCGTGTCGAATGCGCCGTAAACGATCCGCTCCGCGGCGGCCTTCTTGCCGGCGTACATCAGGCTGTTCATGAATTTCGCGAGCACCAGATCGCTGTATTTCGCGTCGGGTACGATTTCGCGGCGTTCTGCGCGGCGGCGGCGGGCCATCGATGTGTTCCTGTGTTCCTTTGTTCAGATCACTTGGGACGCTTGGCGCCGTAGAGTGAGCGGCGCTGCTTGCGGTCCTTGACGCCTTGCGTATCAAGTACGCCACGGATGATGTGGTAGCGCACGCCGGGCAAATCCTTCACGCGGCCCCCGCGCAGCAGAACCACCGAGTGCTCCTGAAGGTTGTGGCCTTCGCCCGGGATGTAGCTCACCACCTCGTAGCCATTGGTCAGGCGTACTTTGGCGACCTTGCGCAGCGCCGAATTCGGCTTTTTGGGCGTCGTCGTGTAGACGCGCGTGCAAACGCCGCGCTTCTGCGGACAGCCCGTGAGCGCAGGCACCTTGTTCCGCTTCGGTTTTTCGCCGCGGGGCTTGCGGATCAACTGGTTGATCGTCGGCATGCTGTCGTTCCAATCATCAGGCGCCTTTAGGCGCAGCTAAACGCGCAACTCGCGGGGCCGGCCAACGGGGCCGCCCCTCGTCTTGCGGAGGACTGGGGAAATTCGCCCAGTCGCGCAAACCCAACTCTTCCAAGACTGACTTCGAGCCAGCGTCTCGGCGCTTGCGCGCCGACAGCCTGTCCGTGAAGGTCGCGCTATATAAAGTCGGCCAATTTTACGGTCAAGTCCGGCGCAAGGATATTTCAGGATTTCCCTGGAACGCCGGCGATCCCGGCCGCCCGGATTTCTCCGGGCGGCCGTCTTTTGCGTACTCGCGTTGTGGTTATTCTGCTGCCTGGGGCGGTCCTTCGAGTGCCGCAGGCTGCGACTTGGCCTGTTCGGCCTGAATGGCGCGGTCGCGCTCGCCGGCGATGTGGCGCAGGCGTGCGATGGCCCCGCCCGTGCCTGCCGGAATGAGCCGCCCCACGATCACGTTCTCCTTCAACCCTTCGAGCGTATCGACCCGGCCGTTGACCGCGGCATCGGTCAGGACGCGCGTCGTCTCCTGGAACGAGGCCGCCGAAAACACCGAGCGTGTCTGCAGCGATGCCTTGGTGATGCCGAGCAGGACTGGGCGACCCTCGGCGGGTTTGCCGTCGTTCTCGACCGCCTTCTTGTTGGCCTCGTCCATCTCGAGAAGATCGACCTGCTCTCCGGCAAGCAGCGTCGTGTCGCCGCCGTTGATGATCTCCATCTTCTGCATCATCTGCCGGACAATGACTTCGATGTGCTTGTCGTTGATCTTCACGCCCTGCAGGCGGTAGACGTCCTGGATTTCCTTGACAAGATAAGTCGCCAACTCCTCCACGCCCTTGATGCGCAAAATGTCGTGCGGCGAAGGATTGCCCTCGACGATGTAATCACCTTTCTCCACGTAATCGCCTTCGCGTACGCTGATGTGCTTGCCCTTGGGAATGAGATACTCGGTCGGCTCGATCTTGTCGCTCTTGGGCCGGACGATGACGCGGCGCTTGTTCTTGTAGTCTTTGCCGAATTCGACGAATCCGTCCGCCTCTGCAAGCACGGCGCATTCCTTGGGCTTCCTGGCCTCGAACAATTCGGCCACGCGCGGCAAGCCGCCCGTGATGTCGCGCGTCTTCGCACCTTCCGTTGGAATGCGCGCCAGCACGTCGCCCGCCTTGACGCCAGCGCCGTCCTCGACCGAGATGATGGCGTCGACGGAGAGCTGGTAGCGCACCTCTCCCACATTGGGCAGCGTGAGTGGTTTGCCCTTGCTGTCCACTATTGCGAGAGCCGGGCGCAGGTCCTGTACTTTCGATCCCGTGCCTCGCGTGTCAATTACGACCTTGTTGGAAACACCGGTCTTTTCGTCAGCTACCTCCTTGAGAGAGACGCCAGGCACGAGTTCGTCGTATCGCACGATGCCGTCGATTTCCGTGAGGATTGGCAAGCTGTTCGGGTTCCATTCCGCCAGGCGCTCGCCGCGCTTGACGGTCTGCCCTTCGTCGACTTTCAGCCTGGCGCCATAGACAATGCGGTACGAGGCCCGCTCCTGCCCCTTGGCATCGACGATCGCAATTTGCATGTTGCGCGCCATCGCAATGACTTCGCCGTCGGAATTCTTGACAACGTTGCGGTTGACGATCTTGATCCGGCCGTCGTAGCTGGCTTCGATCTTCGATTGCCCGGCCACTTGCGCCGCGCCGCCGATGTGAAACGTGCGCATGGTGAGCTGCGTACCCGGTTCGCCGATCGATTGCGCCGCGATGACGCCTACGGCTTCTCCGATGTTGACCGACGTTCCGCGGGCAAGATCGCGACCGTAGCATTTGCCGCAAACGCCGTCGCTCAGCTCGCAGGACAGCACGGATCGTACGCGCACCTTTTGAATGTGGGCGGCCTCGATTTTTTCGGCGATGTCTTCACCGATCTCGCGACCCCGGCGGAGCATGACCTCGCCCGTCTCCGGATTCTTGACGTCCTCGGCCGTCGTGCGGCCCAGGATGCGTTCGGCGAGGGACGAGACGACCTGTCCGCCATCGATCTCCGCCTGGACCGTGACGCCCTTTCGCGTGCCGCAATCTTCCGCCGTGATGATGCAGTCGTTGGCGACGTCGACGAGGCGGCGCGTGAGATAGCCCGAATTTGCCGTCTTGAGCGCGGTGTCGGCCAGACCCTTGCGCGCACCGTGGGTGGAGTTGAAATACTCCATCACCGTCAAACCCTCCTTGAAGTTCGAAAGGATTGGCGTCTCGATGATTTCACCCGACGGCCGCGCCATCAGGCCGCGCATTCCCGCGAGCTGTTTCATCTGCTGGGGTGAGCCGCGCGCACCGGAGTGGGACATCATGTAAATGGAATTCATTTCCTCGATGCGGCCGTTCTTGGGGTCGACGCGCGGCTGGGAAATTTCGTCCATCATCTCCTTCGCCACCTGGTCGGTGCATTTCGACCAGATATCGATAACGAGGTTGTACTTTTCCTTGTCCGTGGTCAGGCCGTCGAGATATTGCTGCTCGTATTCGCGCACGCGGTGGCGCGTCTCTTCGATCAGCTTTTCCTTCGTCGCAGGCACGACCATGTCGTCCTTGCCGAAAGAAATTCCCGCCTTGCAGGCCTCGCGGAAACCGAGCCCCATGATCGCGTCGCAGAAGAGGACCGTCTCCTTCTGCCCGCAATGGCGATACACCTCGTCGATCAGCTGGCTGATCTCCTGCTTGCGCAGCAGCCGGTTTGCGAGTTCGAACGGGATTTTCGGCGAGCGCGGCAGGAGCTCCGCAATCATCAGGCGGCCGGGCGTGGATTTCACGCGGCGCGTGACCGGATTGCCCTCCTGATCCACCGTCTTGTAGCGAGCTTCGATTCTTGCATGCAGCGTCACAGCGCCGGAGAATAGCGCGTGCTCGATTTCACCGATGTCGTTGAACACCATGCCCTGACCGGGCTCGTTTTCGCGCTCCTGCGACAGGTAGTAGAGGCCCAGCACAATATCCTGCGTGGGCACGATGATGGGCTTGCCGTTGGCGGGACTCAGGATGTTGTTGGTCGACATCATGAGCACGCGCGCTTCGAGTTGCGCTTCCAGGGAAAGTGGCACGTGCACGGCCATCTGGTCGCCGTCGAAATCCGCGTTGAACGCAGTGCAGACGAGCGGATGCAGCTGGATCGCCTTGCCCTCGATCAACACCGGCTCGAAGGCCTGGATGCCCAGACGGTGGAGCGTCGGCGCGCGATTGAGGAGCACCGGATGTTCGCGGATCACCTCTTCGAGGATGTCCCAGACCTCCGGCCTTTCCTTCTCCACAAGCTTCTTGGATTGCTTGACGGTCTGTGAGAACCCTTTTGCCTCCAGTCGCGAATAGATGAACGGCTTGAACAGTTCGAGGGCCATCTTCTTCGGCAGCCCGCACTGATGAAGCTTCAATTCGGGGCCGACCACGATCACCGAGCGGCCGGAATAATCGACGCGCTTGCCGAGCAGGTTCTGCCGGAAACGGCCCTGTTTGCCCTTGAGCATGTCGGCGAGCGATTTCAGCGGCCGTTTGTTCGCGCCCGTAATCACGCGGCCGCGTCGCCCATTGTCGAACAGCGCGTCGACGGCTTCCTGCAGCATGCGTTTTTCGTTGCGAACGATGATGTCGGGCGCCTTGAGCTCGATGAGCCTCTTCAGCCTGTTGTTGCGGTTGATGACGCGGCGATAGAGATCGTTCAGATCCGAGGTGGCAAACCGCCCGCCGTCGAGCGGCACGAGCGGCCTGAGCTCGGGCGGGATGACCGGGACGACGGCCAGAATCATCCATTCCGGGCGATTGCCGGAATCGATGAATGCCTCGACGACCTTGAGGCGCTTGACCATCTTTTTCGGCTTTTCGCCGCCGTTGGACGCCGCGATGTCCGCACGAAGCGTGTCGCGCAATCTTTCGAGATCGATCGCCTGCAGAAGCGTGCGAATCGCTTCCGCACCGATCATGGCGGTGAAGCTGTCGCCGCCGTATTCGTCCTGGGCGCGGTAGTATTCATCTTCAGAGAGAAGCTGGCGCTCCTTGAGAGGCGTGAGGCCGGGCTCGATGACGACATAGTTCTCGAAATAGAGCACGCGCTCGAGATCCTTGAGCGTCATGTCGAGCATCAATCCGATGCGCGAAGGCAATGATTTCAGAAACCAGATATGGGCCACAGGCGAGGCCAGCTCGATATGGCCCATGCGGTCGCGGCGGACCTTCTGCACGGTGACTTCGACGCCGCACTTCTCGCAGACGATGCCCTTGTACTTCATGCGCTTGTATTTGCCGCAAAGGCATTCGTAGTCTTTCACCGGCCCGAAGATGCGCGCACAGAACAGGCCGTCGCGCTCCG
>DASXMF010000072.1:0-18816 GCA_036495845.1 Rhizomicrobium sp. | reverse complement strand
CGCCGCCCGGGCGATCCGCCGCCCGTGATCGCCGGCTTTGTCGAGCCCAGTCTCGTCTTCGCGCTTGGAAGCGGCACACGCATCGAGCCCGCCAGCAAAGCGGCGGAAGCGGCCGCGGCGCAAGGCGGACTGGCGCTGGTCGACGGGCGCGCGCAGCAGATCTTCCTGCGAGGAATTTCTTTGCAACACGCGGCGGCCAAACCTCTTGGCGAGGTGTCCGGCGTCGATTATTCGACCGGCCGTCCGGAGCGGCTCACGCTTTTCCGTGTGTCGGGAATTGCCGGCACACCCGCAGGGCGGTCGAACTGATGTGGGCGAGCGATGGTTGACGCAGAAACTCGCGCCGCTTTCCGCCTGACGCTGGCATGTGTCGTGGCGATCACTCTTGTCCGTTGCGCGGTTCTCGTGCTGTCGCCTCTCGATCTCTATCCCGACGAAGCACAATATTGGTGGTGGGCGCAAACGCCCGATCTTGGCTATTTTTCGAAGCCGCCGATGATCGCCTGGCTTATCTGGCTCTCGACGTCCGTTTTCGGCAACGCCGAATGGGCGATCCGCATCTTCTCGCCTCTGCTTCATGCAGCGACCTCGCTCTTGATTTTCGCCATCGCACGGCGCTCGGTGACGGCACGTCTTTCCCTGCTCGCCGCGCTCGCCTATCTGACGCTTCCCGGATTGTCGTGGTCGAGCGGCCTCATCTCGAGCGACGTTCCGCTGCTCTTCTTCTGGGCCGCGGCGCTCTATGCGTTCCTGCGCGGCTGCGACGATGAGAACTGGTGTTGGCCGCTGCTCTGCGGCCTGTCGCTGGGTCTCGGTCTCGAATCGAAATATGCGATGCTCTATTTTCCGGCGGGCGCGGTGGCAGCAGCGCTCGTCTCTGCCAATGCGCGCCGCCTCGTATTCGGTCCGCACGGTGTTGCCATTCTCGTCGTCGGGCTCGCCCTTTTGTCGCCAAACATTCTTTGGAACGCGCGGCACGGCTTTCCGACGATCGCGCACACCGAGGCCAACGCCGATTGGGGCCGTGCCCGTTACAACGTGGTGTCGGCAGTCCAATTCGCGCTCGGTCAATTCGGAGTCTTCGGGCCGCTCTTGATGGCCGGCTATATTGCCGCGCTGTGGCGATTGGGCCGTGGCGCCTCGACGGAGTCCGAGCGACTGCTGATGGCTTTCAGCCTGCCACCACTCGTTCTGATCCTGATTCAGTCTTTTGTCGCGGGCGCCAATGCGAATTGGGCGGCGACCGCCTTCATCGCCGCGACGCCGCTTGCCGTCGTCGAGCTTGCCCGCTGGTGGCAGGGGCGGGTGCTTGGGATTTCTTTTGCCATCAACGGCGCCGCGATGCTCGCGCTGTGGCTCTTCGTTTTGCGGCCCGACGCAGCCGACGCCGTGGGCGTCGGCAACGCATTCAAGCGGGAGGAGGGCTGGCGCCAGCTCGGCGTGGCGGTGGCGCGCATGGGAGGCGGCGCGCCCTACGATTTCATCGTCGCCGACAACCGAAGCCTTGTGGCGGAGCTTCTCTTCTATGCGCGCGCGCGCCCATCGCCGATCCGCGTCTGGACGCGCGATCTGCGCATCCGGGATCATTTCGAGATGACCATGCGGCTCGCGCCGGGAGCCAGACACGTGCTCCTGGCGCTCGAGCCCGAAGGGGCGGCGCGCGTGCTGGCCACATTTGATTCGGCGAAGCGCCTCGCGCGCGTCTCCATTCCCGTCGGCGGCGGCCACAGCCGCACCGTCGATCTCTACGAGGCGCGCGATTATCGCGGTTCGTGAGCGGTGAGAGGCGCGAGGCTTTTTCAGTCATCCGACTGTCATGCGAAAAGTCCGGTCCTGCATCGCGTGCTGTGGACACATGTCGGCAAGGTGGCGCGAGATTTCAATTTCCGCGCACGCCCTTTTCTCTCGCCGTGCATTCTACTCTGTCGAATCGAGTTTGCGCGGCGCGATCCGGGATGAACACATCTTTACTTCCACGCTCTTCAGTAATTCATTGTCAATATTTGCATGCTACAGCGCGCCTATATTGAGAAAGGCCGCGCGTCGTTCAGTATTCGCGTACTTTCTCTTGACGAGGTGCAGGAAGGTTCTAAATATCCGCCGTCTGGCACGCCGTTCGATGGAAAGTCGCTGGGGCTTTCGAGGCGTGATCCGCGAACCGTCATGAGAGGACGATGAGTCTGCAGTTGTTACGGGGGCGCGATTTGAAGCCTCCGTTGCGGGCCTTGCATGACAAGCCGCGCGACAGTCGCGGCACCCAAGCAGAGGAAGCACTTCCCGCCATTGGCCCCAGGCCGCGCGCGACGAATCTGCGCTTTCCCGTCAGCGCCGGATCGCGCGAGTTCTATCAACGGTTTTATCCGGGTACCTCGGCCGCCGACTGGAACGATTGGCACTGGCAATTCCGCGCCCGGATCCGTTCGATTGCCGAATTGTCGCGCATCTTCGTGCTGTCGGACGACGAGCGGGCGGCTGTCGAAAACCACAAGGGGCCGCTGCCTGTCGGCATCACGCCCTACTATGCGAGCCTGATGGGACGCGATGATCCGGCCGAGCCGCTGCGGCGCACGCACATCATGACCCGGGACGAGTATGTGCGGCTGCCGGGCGAGGCCGACGATCCGCTGGACGAGGACCACGACACGGTCGTGCCCGGACTCGTCCACCGCTATCCCGACCGTGTGCTTTTTCTCACCACCGGCACCTGCTCCACCTATTGCCGCTATTGCACGCGCTCGCGGCTGGTGGGCAATCCCGGCGGCGAATACCAGTTTTCGACCCGGCAATGGGAACAGGCGCTCGCCTATCTGGAAGCACACAGCGAAGTGCGCGACGTGCTCCTCTCGGGCGGCGATCCGCTCAGCATCGGCGACGACAAGCTCGACTGGCTGCTCGGCAGGCTGCGCGCAATCAAGCACATCGAGTTTCTGCGGATCGGCACGAAGGTTCCGGTCGTGTTGCCGCAGCGGATCACCAAGAGTCTTGCGAGGATGCTGAAGAAGCACCATCCGTTGTGGATGAGCATTCACGTCACCCATCCCTGCGAGCTGACGCCGGAAGTCACCGAATCCACGGCGCGGCTTGCCGATGCCGGAATTCCGCTTGGCAGCCAGACCGTTCTCCTCAAGGGCATCAACGACGACGAGGCGGTGATGAAACCGCTGATGCACGGGCTGCTCATGCGCCGCGTGAAGCCCTACTACCTCTATCAATGCGATCCGATCCGGGGTTCCGGACATTTCCGCACGACGGTGGAAAAGGGTGTCGAGATCATCCGCGCGCTACGGGGTCACACCACCGGCTATGCTTCGCCGAGCTTCTGTGTCGATGCGCCGGGTGGCGGCGGAAAAATTCTGATTGCGCCGGATTCGATCGTGGGCCGCGACGGCAACGATCTGCTGCTGCGCAATTTCGAGGGTGACATCTATCGCTACCCCGACCCCGGCGGGACTTTGGGAATGAAAGATCGCAAGCGCGCCGTCGCTTAGTGTCGTGGTTTCGAAATTCGCCCGGAGCCCGATATAGAGATCATGCGAATTTTGGAATCGGGACATTAGCGGAGCCCCTACATGCGCGTGGGCGTGACCTACGATCTCCGCACCGACTATCTGGCCCGGGGTTTCGACGAGGAAGAGACCGCCGAATTCGACAGCGAAATCACCGTCGCGGGCATCTGCGACGCGCTGGCGTCGCTCGGCCACGAGCCGGTGCGCATCGGCAACGTCCACGCGTTGGCCAAACGGTTGGTCGAAGGCGAGCGCTGGGATTGCGTGTTTAATTTCTGCGAAGGGCTCAGGGGAGTGGCGCGCGAAGCCCAGGCGCCGGCGCTACTCGAAGCCTACGATGTCCCCTATGTGTTCTCCGATCCGCTGACCTTGGCGCTGGCGCTCGACAAGGCGATGGCCAAGCGCGTGGTGCGCGATTGCGGAGTGCCGACGGCGCCGTTCGCGGTCATCGTGCGGCTTTCGGACGTGCAGCGTGTCGATCTGCCGTATCCGCTTTTCCTGAAACCCGTGGCCGAAGGTTCGGGCAAGGGCATCGGAAAACAGTCGCGGGTCGATCACGAGGAAGAACTGGCGGGCGTTGCGCAGGAATTGCTGCAGCGCTTCCGGCAGCCGGTGCTCGCAGAAACGTATCTGCCGGGAAGGGAATTTACCGTCGGCATTACAGGAACGGACGAGGACGCGGAGATACTGGGCGTCATGGAGGTCTTGTGGACGGCGAACGCCGCGCCGCACGGTTACGGTTACGAGAACAAGGAATATTACGAAAGCAGGATGGACTACCGCCTTGCCGATGACGGCGAGGCGCGCGAAGCCGCGCAGGTGGCGCTCGCCGGCTGGCGCGCCCTTCGCTGCCGTGACGGTGGCCGCGTCGATGTCCGCAGCGATGCCAGCGGCCATCCGCAATTCGTGGAGGTCAATCCGCTTGCGGGCCTCAACCCCGAGCGTTCCGATCTCGTGTTCATCGCGCGGTTCAAGGGGATCGCCTATGTGGAAATGATCGCGCGCATCATGGACGCATTTCTCCGCCGCCATCCGGAGCTCGTTCGGACCGGGCAGCGCGGCTAGCCGGATGCGGGTTCTCGTCCTGCACTCGGATATTGCTCCGGGCGCGCCGCCGGACGAAGAGGATACGCTGATCACTGCGAGAGCAGTGGGGCAGGCGCTCGAGCAGCGCGGGCATCACACGGTGCAACGTGCCTTTGTTGCCGAACCGGTTTCGTTTGACGCGACGATCGCGGCATCAAGGCCAGACATCGTATTCAACCTGGTGGAAAGCGTTTTCGCGCAGGGCGATCTCGCCTCGATTTCCGCGGCGATGCTCGAAAAGCGCGGCATCCTGTTTACGGGCGCTTGCGCGGCGGCGCTGTCCTGTCTTGCCGACAAGCCGTTTACCAAGCGCGTTTTGCGCGCGGCAGGATTGCCCACGCCGGATTGGTCGGAAGGGCCGGACTGGGAAGGACTGGCCGACGGAATACCGTACATCGTGAAGTCGGCGAACGAGGACGCGTCGCTTGGGCTCGACGATTGCGCGGTTGTCTCCGGACGCCATGCCGTTCGCGAGCGCTCGGAGAAATGCGCGTCGAAGTATGGTGGCAGATGGTTCGCCGAAGCCTATCTCTCGGGCCGCGAGTTCAACGTGTCCCTTCTCGAAGAGGAGGGCATGCCACGCATTCTGCCGGTCGCCGAAATCCGATTCGAGAACTGGCGGGCGGACCGTCCCCGCATTGTCGGCTACGCGGCGAAGTGGGATCCAGAGTCTCCGGATTGTTCGGGCACGCCGCGCGTGTTCGGGCTTGAACCACAATCGCCGCTCGCCCGCGCCTTCGCTGAGCATTCAGCTGTCGCCTGGCGGCTCTTCGGATTACGCGGATATGCGCGCGTCGATTTCCGGATCGACGAGCAGGGCGCGCCCATGATCCTCGAGATCAATCCCAACCCGTGCCTCGAGCCGCACGCGGGATTTGCGGCTGCGGCCGCCGAGGCGGGAATTTCGTATGAGGAGCTTGTCGAGAAGATCCTAAATGCGGAGATAGCACGCCGAGGTGAATACTAGTGCTAAGTTGATGAAGACCCCTCACCCGTTTCGCAGCAGAATTCGACTCCCGTACCTGCATCCCTCTCCCACAAGGGGAGAGGGGAATCGGAGTATTGCATGTGCGCCAGAAAATCTGTGCAAAGAGTTCCCTCTCCCCCTGTGGGAGAGGGCCAAGCACGGTGTCCCCTCAACCGTTCGGTGTGCGGGTGAGGGGTATAGCGTCACTTGGGCGCGAGCACCATCATCATCTGACGGCCCTCGATCTTGGGAAATTGCTCGATCTTGGCGATGGGGTCGACTTCGGTCTGGATGCGGCGCAGGAGTTCCATTCCCAGATGCTGGTGCGCCATCTCGCGCCCGCGAAACCGCAAAGTCACCTTGACCTTGTCGCCCTCATCGAAGAAGCGGCGCATCGATTTCATCTTCACGTCGTAATCGTGATCGTCGATGGTTGGGCGCATCTTGATCTCCTTGATCTCGATGACCTTCTGCTTCTTGCGCGCCTCGGCCGCTTTCTTCTGCTGTTCGTATTTGAATTTCCCGTAATCCATGAGCTTGACCACGGGAGGCGCGGCCTCTGGCGAGACCTCCACGAGATCGAAGCCCTGCTCCTCCGCGATGGCGCGGGCATCCTCGGTTCCGATCTCTCCGAATTTGTGTCCATCTGCTCCGATGAGAAGGATGGTGCGTGCGAATATCTCCTCGTTCACGCGTGGCCCGTCCCTGGCCGGAGCCGGGGCTGGCATTGAACTACGTCTGGCGACTATGACTCTCTCCTTGTTGCAGGACCGCAAACGGCAGCTTCGCAGGGTGGCGAAACGCCGTCAGGGTCGATAGCGCGGCGAAATCCCCATGACGCGCGAATGCGGCAGACGCACGCACGTCAGCGACCGCCCGCCGGGCGGCGGCGGTCCCCAGGTGAGAATAGGCGACGAACGGCGATTGGCAAGGTCTATTCGGCCATATCGTGCCGGTTTTCCGCTTCCTGTCTGATGCGGGAAACAACGGCGTCCAGCGGCATCGGTCCCAGATCCCTCCCGGAACGCAGCCGCACGGCGACCGTTCCGTTTTCCGCCTCGCGGTCGCCGATGACCAGCATGTAGGGAATCTTCTTCGTCTGCGCGTCGCGAATCTTGCGCTGCATGCGTTCCGCCGAGAAATCGGTGTCGACGCGCAGTCCGGCGGTTCCATTGAACACGGGTTCGGCCAGCAGCCGCTGCTCCACATTTCGCGCATAGTCCGCGACACGGTCGGTGATCGGCACGATGCGCGCCTGGATGGGCGCCAACCAGACGGGAAACGCTCCAGCGTAATGCTCGATCAGGAAGGCGGTGAACCTTTCGTGACTGCCAAGCGGCGCGCGATGGATGACATAGACGGGATGTTCCTTTCCGTCCTCGCCGATATAGTCGAGCCCGAAAGTTTCGGTTGCCAGGAAATCCAGCTGATTGGTCGAGATTGCATATTCGGTTCCGATCACGCTCTTGATCATGAAATCGACTTTGGGGCCATAGAAGGCGGCTTCACCCTTCGCCTCGATATACTTGTATCCCGACTCTTTCATCGCGGTGCGGATGATCTCCGCGGCCGCCCGCCACCTGTCCGGCTCGTCGATGTATTTCTCGAGGTTCGCGGTGTCGGGCAGCGACAGCCGCATGTAATATTCCTTTATGCCCATGAGATCGTAATAGCGCGCGTGCAGCCGCATCACGTTGATGAATTCGTCCTTTGCCTGGTCATAGCGGCAATAGATGTGCGCGTCGTTCTGACAGAAGCCGCGCACGCGCATAAGGCCCGACAGGCCGCCAGAAGCTTCGTAGCGGTAATCCTGCGCATATTCAGAAATGCGCACGGGCAGTTCACGATAGGAATGCCGGGTCGCTCCGTAAATCAGGTGATGATGCGGGCAGTTCATCGGCCGCAGGTAGTAATTTTCGCCGTCGATATCGAGCGGCGCGTACATGTCTTCCTTGTAGTAGGACAGGTGGCGCGAGCGGATATAAAGGGCGTCCTTGGCGATGTGCGGAGTGGCGACACGGCGATACCCGTCTTTCCGCTCTTCCTGCAGCGCGAGGAATTCGAGTTCCTGGCGGATCACCATGCCGTTCGGCATCCACAGGGGAAGCCCCGCACCGACGTCCGGCGAGAAGGTGAAAAGCTCGAGCTCCTTGCCGATGCGGCGATGATCGCGCTTCTCGGCTTCCTCCAGGCGATGCAGATAGGCTTCGAGTTCCTTCTCGTCGCTCCACGCGGTGCCATAGATGCGCTGCAGTTGCGCATTCTTCGAATCGCCGCGCCAATAGGCGCCCGCGACATTGGTCAGCCGGAACGCCTGTCCGATCCTGCCCGTCGAAACGAAATGCGGGCCGCGGCAGAGATCGTGCCAGCCGCCGTGAAAATAGATCGAAACCTCTTCGTCCGCCGGAATGCTGCGGATCAGCTCGGCCTTGTAGTGCTCGCCCATTTCCTCGAAATGGGCAATCGCACGATCGCGCGGCCACACCTCCCGGCGCGTGGGAAGATCGGCCTCGACGATCTCGCGCATGCGGGCTTCGATTCGTGCGAGGTCGTCGGTCGTGAAGGGCTGGTCGCGCGCGAAATCGTAATAGAATCCGTTCTCGATGGCAGGGCCGATCGTTACCTGGGTGCCCGGAAAGAGATCCTGCACGGCCATGGCCAACACGTGTGCCGCATCGTGGCGGATGAGCTCGAGGGCTTCGGGATCCTTTCGCGTGATGATGCGCAGCGTCGCGTCCGTATCGATCGGTCTGAACAGGTCCCATGGCTGCCCGTCCACTTCGGCCGCAAGCGCTGCCTTCGCGAGACCGGGGCCGATGGTGGCGGCGATCTCGGTCGCGGTCACTCCTCGCTCGAAGGTCAGGGCCTTGCCGTCGGGCAGGGTTATCGTGAGGTGAGGCGCGGGCACGAAAACGGCTCCTTATCGGGAGGGGCGGAACATCGGGAAGGGTCGCGGGTGAGTCAAGGTGAAGCGGATTTCCGCCTTTGTTGTGCCCGAATCGGGGGATGATGATCCCTGAAGCGCGAACAGCGAAGGAAACATCGATGCGCACCGCGAGGCTGAGTTTATTGCCGATTCTGGGTTTGGCGGCTGCGGCTCTGGCCCTTCCGGCGAGCGCGCACGATACCGGCACACTGCTGTCCGAATGCGGCACTGCCGATCTTCCAGATTCTGCAGTCGATTCCTGCCTCGAGCGGGTGCGTGTCGCGGACGAGACGCAGCCTTCGCCGCAGCTTCAAAGTCTGGAAGCACAGCTCGTGGAGCGAAAATCGGGAAAACACCCGCCAATGGGCGCCCCTCGTGGCATGTCGCCCCAGGCGACCGCGCAGCCGCGCAGCGTCGATTCCGACCAGTCCGGTCCCGGCATGTTCGATCAGTCCGTGGTGGTGCCCTCTCGGCCGGTGATGGGGGAGGTTGACGAGGCCGCGCCGCCGCCCGACAGGGATCTGGAATCGCCAGGCGCCGGGCCGGCCAATGTGGATCGTGGCGGCACGGAATCTGACCAGGCGCCCCGCGATGTGCCGGATTTCGGCTCGGGTGAATCCCGGAGCGGCCCCGACACGGATGACGAACCACCCATCGCCGATCCCCCCGACCCGCCGCCTTCGGCCGACGATCCGCGTTAATACGGAGTGGGGTGCAGCAACGAGGAGACTCGCATGAAATGTCTTCTTCAGTTCCTGGCAATCGCGGCGGGTGCCATGCCGGCCGCCGCGGTCGCGCAATCGCGGCCCCCGGCCGTCTGCATCCGAACGCTCGACATCGACCACACCAAGGCGCCGGACAACCGCACGATCCTTTTCTATATGAAGGACGGGAGAATCTGGAGCACAACGCTCGTTTCCTATTGTCCGGAGCTCACTTTCAACGGCTTTGCCTATGGTCCGACGCCGCCCGACAACATCTGCGGGAACATGCAGACGATCAGGGTGCTGCGCTCCGGGGCCGTATGCGAGATGGGGCCGCTTGTCCCGGTGACGCCCAAGCCGGCCTCGCAATCGTGATCGGGCTCTTGCCCGCGGCGATTGCAGAGAGGGCCGTTGCGCGCGACAATATGAGTGATGAGGGACGCCCATTCGACGGGCTCAGGGCGAGGGATACACCTCCTTCATGCTGAGCCTGACGAAGCATGGAGTGTTGACGATGAAGACCATTTTGTTTGCTGCAGCCGTTGCCGGATTTGCCGCGGCTGCATCCGCGCCGGGCATGGCCATGCCGCCTGCGCCTGCCAATTCCGTTTGCCTGTGGACCTACAACATCGACCACACGACAGTGGTCAATCCGAGCACCGTGCTCTTCCACATGAGAAACGGAGAGGTGTGGCGAAACACGCTGAAAGGCCCCTGTCCCGGGCTCAAATATCATGGGTTCGCATATCTTACGCAAAGCGAAAATATCTGCTCGAACGGTGTGCCCATCACCGTGATCGAAACGCACCAGGCGTGCTCGCTCGGCGTGTTTACGCCCGAGGCGCGGGCAAGCGGATCGATGACACCCTGATCGGCAGCGGAACCGGCATTGAATTGGAGCGCGTTGTTCCGAGCACGCGTGAAGCGTGCGGCGGGAAGGCACATCGACCCCTGAACGACGCATAGATTGCGGCCTGCCCCGGAAAGGGAGCGACCCAATGGCGATACTCCGGGAGTGGCGCGCGGAGATTCGCCGCGCCGGAAAAGACGAGTACGTGGCCTATGTCCGGTCCACCGGGCTCGCCTCCTATTTCGCCACACCCGGCAATCTTGGCGCGGTGGTTGCGACCCGCGACCTGGACGATGCACGGGTCGAGATTGTCACGCTGAGTTGGTGGTCCGATCTTCGTGCCATCGAGGCGTTTGCCGGGGCCGATATCGATCTCGCGCGCTATTACCCCGAAGACGACCATTATCTGCTGACACGACCCGAACGCGTCCGACACTACGACTCATCGGACCCGGGAATCCGGTCTTAGTCCAACAGCGTTCGTCCCTTCCGCCTCGCACGGCCGCGAGCCGGGCGAGGGCCCCCCGTCCGCGTCACACGCAATCAAAAAGGGCCGGAGTCTCCTCCGGCCCTTCGTATGACTAAGCGGGAAATGGATCTTAGAAATCCATGTCACCCATGCCGCCGCCCCCTGGCATCGGGGGAGCCGAATCCTTCTTCGGACGGTCCGCCACCATCGCTTCCGTGGTGATCAGGAGCGCGGCCACACTTGCCGCATCCTGCAGCGCAATGCGCACCACTTTGGTCGGATCGACGATGCCGGCTTCCACGAGATCGACGTACTGCTCGGTCTGTGCATCGAAGCCGTAGGTCATGGATTTCTGCTCGAGCAGCTTGCCCACGACGATCGAGGCCTCGACGCCCGAGTTCTCGACGATCTGCCGGATCGGCGTCTGGATCGCCTTGCGCACGATGGCGATGCCGGCGTTCTGGTCTTCATTTTCGCCGGTCAGGCCGTTGAGGACTTTGGTGGCATAGAGAAGGGCCGCGCCGCCGCCGGGGAGAATGCCTTCCTCCACCGCCGCCTTCGTGGCGTTGAGCGCGTCATCGACGCGGTCCTTCTTCTCTTTCACTTCGACTTCGGTCGCGCCGCCGACGCGGATCACCGCGACGCCGCCTGCGAGTTTCGCCAGGCGCTCCTGCAGCTTCCCCTTGTCGTAGTCCGAGGTCGTCTCTTCGATCTGCTGCTTGATCTGGCCGACCCGGGCCTGGATGTCGCCCTTCTTGCCCGAGCCGTCGATGATGGTCGTGTCGTCCTTCGTGATGCGCACCTTCTTGGCGGTGCCCAGCATGTTGAGCTTCACGTTCTCGAGCTTGATGCCGAGATCTTCGCTGATGACCTGGCCGCCGGTGACGATGGAGATATCCTCCAGCATTGCCTTCCTGCGGTCGCCGAAGCCCGGCGCTTTCACCGCCGCAACCTTGAGGCCACCGCGCAGCTTGTTGACGACCAGAGTCGCCAGAGCCTCGCCCTCGACCTCTTCGGCGATGATCACGAGCGGACGTCCGCCCTGCACGACCGATTCGAGGATCGGGAGCATCGGCTGCAGCGAGGAGAGCTTCTTCTCGTGGATGAGGATGTATGGTTCCTCGAGCTCGGCCACCATCTTGTCGGCGTTGGTGATGAAATAGGGCGAAATGTAGCCGCGGTCGAACTGCATGCCTTCGACCACATCGAGCTCGGTATCCAGGCTCTTCGCCTCTTCCACCGTGATCACGCCTTCATTGCCGACCTTCTGCATCGCCTCGGCGATCATCTTGCCGACGGTCTTGTCGCCGTTCGCCGAAATCGTGCCGACCTGCCCGATCTCCTCGTTCGACTTGACCTTCTTCGAGCGCTTCTTGAGATCGGCGACGACGGCCTCCACCGCTTTCTCGACGCCTCGTTTCAAATCCATCGGATTCATGCCGGCGGCGACGGACTTCGCCCCCTCGCGCACGATCGCATGGGCAAGAACGGTCGCCGTGGTGGTGCCGTCGCCGGCTGCATCGTTGGTCTTCGAGGCCACTTCGCGCACCATCTGGGCGCCCATGTTCTCGAACTTGTCGTGAAGCTCGATCTCCTTGGCGACGGTCACGCCGTCCTTGGTAGAGCGCGGAGCGCCGAAACTCTTTTCGAGTACGACATTTCGTCCCTTCGGACCGAGCGTTATCCTGACTGCATCGGCGAGAATATCGACGCCGCGGAGCATTTTCTCACGGGCGTCGGCGCCGAATCTTACGTCTTTGGCTGCCATCTAGATTCTCCTGTTTCTCAATCGAAAGTTCTTGGGATTTCCGCGGGTTGCGGCTTACGCGGCCTTCTTGGCCGGCTTCGCGGGGCGGCCCTCGAGAATGCCCATGATGTCGGACTCCTTCATGATCAGGAGTTCATGGCCGTCGACCTTCACTTCGGTGCCCGACCATTTGCCGAACAGCACGAAATCGCCCGTCTTCACTTCGGGAACGACGCGCTTGCCGTTCTCGTCGAGAGCGCCGGGGCCGACGGCGATCACTTCGCCTTCCTGGGGTTTTTCCTGGGCGGTGTCTGGGATGATGATGCCGCCATGGGTCTTCTGATCCTCCTGGACGCGGCGGACGACCACGCGGTCGCCAAGCGGACGGAATTTCATGGGGAATTGCCTCCTTGAAAGGTCAACGAAAACAATGAATTGGGTGCCAGTCGGTGCTTTGACCGACGGGTGGCAGCACTCACGCGCGGAGAGTGCCAGCCCTCGGGCGCGTATTTAGGAGCCGTGCCAGTGACCGTCAAGAGCCGCGACTTTCATTCGGGCGAAAAGGGACTTCGTACGCGGGACTTGTGGCCCGTGACCTGTATCGCTAGAGGCTAGACGAAGCTGCTATCCCCGAAAGCCAATCAATAATGGCCGACGTTCCGGCTGGATTTTCGCCTCTCAACCTTGCAATGGGTTTTCTGGAAGCCAACGGCCCCCTCTATGGCAAGTGGATCGACGAGCGGCTGCTCGTCGGCTTTCGCATCGAAATGCGCCATTGCAACCCGGCAAAGGTCGCCCACGGGGGAATGCTGGCCACGTTCGCCGACATGCTTCTGCCGCTGGCAACCAGGGCTCAGAGCAAGGCAGACCTTGGGTTTTTGCCGACCGTCAGTCTCGCCTGCGATTTTCTCGCGCCGGCACCCCTCGGCGCCTGGGTCGAGGGCCGCGCAGAATCGCTGACCGCGACGAGAAACCTTGTGTTCGCCCAGGGCATGGCGATGGCCGACAACACCCCGTGCCTGAGGGCCAATGGAATATTCAAGATCGCCCCGTACGGCACGACCGGCAGCGCCGAATTCCTGAAATCGGTGTTCGGCGTCAAAACCGGTACGTGACCTCGACGCCCGTCATGCGCGGGCTGTTCATGAACAAGCCCAAGATTAAGGTGCCGAAAGGCGCGCGCACGGAATCGTGCTTGGTCGGCGGTTCGGGAGGGGCAGCTGGATCGAATGTTGCGCAATCAAAGCTCCGGATTACAGCGGGTCGCCGATCTTCCATGATTGCTCGCACCTGTCGCATTGTGCATCTTCGCAATGATGTTCTTCGATTTTCACGAGCAAACGCCCGGAATTGTCAGAATTGTTCGGGAACAGTGGGAGCACTCGGGATCACGCGTGTGAGCTGCCGATGAATCGGTCATCAGGCGATGGAAAAGCGGTCGCCGGGAATACCGAATATTCAGTGTGTGATTCGTCCCTGACTGCGCGTCACGCGCATGGCCGCAGCGCCGCGCTCACGCTCGGTGCGCTCGGTGTCGTTTTCGGCGACATCGGCACCAGCCCGATCTACGCAATGCGGGAATCGGTGCGCGTGACGGGTGGCAATTTTCCCGGCCCGTCTGCCGTGATGGGAGCACTTTCGGCGATCGTCTGGGCCCTGATTCTCGTGGTGACGGTCAAATACGTCACCCTCGTCATGCGCGCCGACAATGACGGGGAGGGGGGGGTTCTTGCCCTTGCGGGCCTCGCCCATCGTTCACCGCGGTTGCGCCGTCGCATCAAACACGTGATCGGAATTGCCGCGCTGCTCGGACTTGCCCTGTTCTTCGGCGACGGAATGCTGACGCCGGCCATCTCCGTCCTGAGTGCGGTCGAGGGTCTGGGCATCGAGACGGAAAGCCTGCAGCCTCTGATTTTGCCGCTGTCGCTGGCCATTCTGATCGGCCTCTTCGCGATGCAGAGCAGGGGTACCGAAAAGATCGGAAAGCTGTTCGGTCCGATTATGGTCGTATGGTTCCTGGTGCTGGCCCTGCTGGGCCTGCGCGGTATTGCGCTTGCGCCCCGCATTCTGCAGGCGGTCAATCCGTTCTACGCGGTCATGCTGTTCGTGCACGCGCCGGGAACTGCCTTCGTCACTCTGGGCGCCGTTGTGCTCGCGGTAACGGGTTGCGAGGCGCTCTATGCGGATATGGGGCATTTCGGCAAGCAGCCCATCCGCAACGCCTGGATCTATCTGGTGCTGCCGGCGCTTCTTCTGAATTATCTGGGACAGGGAGCGGAGCTTCTGCAAAACCCTGCGCTTGCGGGTATTCCGTTCTATGGCCTCGCGCCGCATTGGGCGCATTACCCACTCGTGCTTCTCGCCACGGTTGCCACCATCATAGCCTCTCAGGCGGTGATATCGGGTGTCTTTTCCATTGCCCGCCAGGCCGTGCAGCTCGGCCGGCTGCCGCGCATGGAAATCCGCCACACCTCGGCAACGGATTACGGCCAGATTTTCGTGCCGCGCATGAATGTCATCCTCTGCATCGGAGTGGTGCTCATTGTCCTCATCTTCCATACCTCGAGCTCTCTCGCTGCAGCCTACGGCATCGCCGTCAGCGGCGTGATGGTCATCGACACTTTCAACGTTTCCATCGTCGCGAGCCGGCATTGGCATTGGGGTTTCCGCGCGGCGCTCGCAGTGTTCGGCCTTCTCGGTCTGATCGACCTCTCTTTCTTCGCCGCGAACACGCTCAAGATCGTGCGCGGAGGCTGGCTGCCCCTGTTGATCGCCGCTTGTGTGTTCCTGCTCATGAATGTCTGGCGGGTCGGGCGGCGCGTGCATCTCGACAAATTGCGCGACGAAGCGATGCCGCTCGATCTCTTTCTGCAGCGCGCGGACAAGACGCCGCAACGCGTGGCCGGCACCGCCGTGTTCCTGAGCGCACGCAGCGATATGGTGCCCGGCGCGTTGCTGCACAGCCTCAAGCACTACAAGATTCTGCATGAACGCGTGATCATCGTTCACGTCACCGTAGAGGAAGTGCCGACCGTGCCCGCCGCAAGGCGCATGGAAATCAAGAAGCTCGGCAAGGGTTTTTTCGCGGTAGAGATTCGTCACGGATTTTTCGAGACGCCCGACATCCCGCGCATTCTCGAATCGGCGCGCCCCTTCGGCCTTGCCGTAGACATTGCAACTACAACCTTCTTCATCGGTCGCGAGACGCTTGTGCCTTCGAAAAATCCCATACTCGGCAATTGGCCCACCTGGCTCTATCTCCGCCTCGCCGCCTCGGCTTTGCCAGCCGCGCGATTTTATCAATTGCCACCCAATCGGGTGGTCGAATTCGGTACCCAGTTGGCGCTTTGAAATACTCGCGACAGAACGGTGGGGCGGTCTTCAGATCTGCGCGAAGCCTTCGAGCGCATTGACCGCGTTTATTCCGATGCTCGCCAGATCGTATCCGCCTTCGAGCGCGAACAATGTCGGTTTGTTCAATCGCGCGATAGCTTCGCCAATCTTCAAATAATCACCGCTCCTGAGCCGGAAATCGGAAATCGGATCGTTCTCGAAGGTGTCGAGACCGAGCGACACGAACAGGAAATCCGGACCAAAGGCAGCAATTGCATCCAGGCCGCTCCCCAGCGCCCGCTCGTAAGTGCTCCAATCCGTCCCCGAGGGCAGCGGCAAATTGAAATTTGCTCCTTCGCCGGCGCCTTCGCCGCGCTCGTCGGCGAAGCCTGTGAAATGGGGAAAAGCGAAAGCCGGATCAGCGTGGAGGGAACAATAGAAAACGTCGCTGCGTGCGTAGAAGGTCGATTGCGTGCCGTTGCCGTGGTGGTAGTCGACATCGAGGATCGCGCAGCGCGCGCCAGTATCGGCGAGCCATTGCGCGGCAATGGCCACATTGTTGAGATAGCAATAGCCGCCATACAGTTCCGCGCCCGCATGATGGCCGGGCGGCCGTGTCAGAGCAAAGGCGGCGCGGTCGCCGCCCCGCATGCATTGCGCGGCGGACAATGCGACATCGACAGCCGATTGCGCTGAGTCCCAAGTCCCGTGCGCGATC
The DNA here is from genome assembly GCA_036495845.1 of Rhizomicrobium sp. Classification (GTDB taxonomy): domain Bacteria; phylum Pseudomonadota; class Alphaproteobacteria; order Micropepsales; family Micropepsaceae; genus Rhizomicrobium. The sequence goes on along the minus strand of DASXMF010000072.1, from coordinate 2,510 downwards.
GGGGTCGCCGTGTCGAACGCGAAACTGCCGAGCCGCGCTTCGATATCGCCCGCCCGATTGTCGCGCATGCTCCGCGCAGGCCACGCCGACGGAATCGCGTCCGGCGCGCCCGCGCCGTATTTCTCCTCCCACTGCTCATGAGCGCGGACGAGAAATTCCACGAACTCTGGTCTATGAACGCGAAGGATGGGCTCCATGCCAAAATGTGCGGGTGCGCAGATGGGCCCGAGGCCGCGTTCCTCGATGCGCGCGCGTACCGCTTCGACACGCTCGGGTACTTCCGGCATGGGCACGAGGCGGCCGCCTTCGAATTCCGACTCCGGCGCGTGTTTGCGATGTGTGGCCGTATAAAAGGTCTTCATTTCAGCCGAGACGCTCCAACTCCGCCCCGGTGTCGAGTACCACCCATTTGTGCCGGCGCGATTCATAAACGGAATGACGGGGCGCCGGGAAATTCGGATCGGCGAAGGCGCCGACGGCAACGGTAATCCGCTCGGGATGGCCTTGCGGCTCCCAATACACCGTGGAGCCGCAGAGCGGGCAGAAGGAGAAGGTGACGGTGTTGCCGCTGTCGGCAAGCCGCGTGAATTGCGTCGGCTGGCCCTCGACGCGAACCTGGGCGCGCGGATAGTGCGCAGCGAAGCCGAAAGGACTTCCGGACCGCCTTTGGCAATCGAAGCAGTGGCAAACCGAAATCCGCACGGGTTCGCCTTCGCATGTGGCGCGCAATTGCCCGCAACAACAGGCAGCCTGTCGGGTTGTCATGGCATGGGCTCCCAATCGGTAACTCGTGGCGAAACTAAACCACAAAGACACGAAGGATGCGAAAAGAACGAAGGGAAGAACTCTGGCGCAGAGGACGCGGGAGACGGGCATGCATCGACCTGCCTGCGCGAAGCTGAAACTTCGCTTCGGCGAAGGCAGTGCTGAATCTTTTCTTGGTGTCCTTCGTGGCTTCGTGGTGAATTGACACGCTGCGATTTGGGAGAGGTCGAAAATGCAGGCGCGACAGCTGAATGCGGATCTGATCGGGAAGAGCGGCGGGCGAGAGCGGCTCGCAACGCCCGCTCTGGTGATCGACCTCGACATTCTCGAGCGCAACATCACGCGCATGGCGGAGCACGCGCATGCCAGGACCATAGCGCTCAGGCCCCACGCCAAGACTCACAAGAGTTCGGAAATTGCCAGACGCCAGATCGCGGCAGGGGCCAATGGCGTGTGCGTCGCCAAGCTCGGTGAAGCCGAAGCTCTGGCGGACGCGGGAATCGACTCACTGCTCATCACCTCGCCGGTAGTCACGGAGCGCGGCATGGCGCGGCTCGCGTCGCTCAATGAAAGAGTCGGGGAATTGATTGCCGTCTGCGACAATATGCAGGTGGCTGAGCGTCTCGCGGCCGCCGCGGGCATTGCCGGAAAGCCTCTCCGCCTGCTTGTCGACATCGATCCAGGCCTCGGTCGCACCGGATTGCGCCCGGGCGGCGATGCGCTGGCGCTGGTGCGCGCGATCGCGTGCAATCGCTCTTTCGAATTCATGGGCCTGCAATGCTACGCGGGCGATCTGCAGCATCTCGAATCCTACAATGAGCGGCGCGACAAATCGCTCGCAGCACTCACCGAACTCGCCGCTCTGTGCCGGACGCTCGAACGGGAAGGCCTCGCGCCCAGAATCATCAGCGGCGCCGGCACCGGCACGTTTGACATCGATCCCGAGGCGCGAATCCTGACGGAGCTGCAGGTCGGCTCCTATGTTTTCATGGACCGGCAATACAACGAGGTATGGGAGAAATCTGGTCAGCGCGCGCCCTTCGAGACCTCGCTGTTCGTGCAGACGACGGTCATCAGCGCCAATCGCGCGGGTCTTGCCACGACCGACGCTGGCTTCAAGGCTTTCGCGACCGATGCAGGACCGCCCGCGATTCTCAGGGGCGCGCCCGAAGGCGCCAGCTATTTTTACTTCGGAGACGAGCAGGGCGGAATTCTTTACTCGCAGACGGCGGAGAAATTGGCGCCGGGCGATTTGGTGACCTGCGTCGTTCCGCATTGCGACCCGACCGTCAATCTCTACGATTGCTATCACGCGGTGCGCGGCGATCGGCTTGAAGCGATCTGGCCGATCGAGGGGCGCGGAAAATCGGCCTGACCTGCCTCCAACCTTAAAACATCGTTCATCGCGGGTTCAGGGCGCGAGGAGCAAGGTTCGCACCAAGACGGGAAGGTCCCGCCCTAACAAAGGATACGAAGCGATGAAAACTCTAGCGAAGGCGGCACTGGGTGCCGCGTTGATGGTAGGGACCGCCGTCGGTACGACCGCTGCGCTGACGACCCCTGCCAATGCCGGCGTGGCGGTGGGTATCGGCGTCGGCGTGCCAGGCCCGTATTACGGTGGCTATTACGGTGGCTATTACGGCGGCTATCCGTATTACGGGTGCGGCTATTACTACGGTTATTGCGGTCCGGCCTACTACGGCTATGGCGGACCTTGGGTCGGCTGGGGTGGCGGCTGGGGCTGG
>DASXMF010000071.1:0-4212 GCA_036495845.1 Rhizomicrobium sp. | reverse complement strand
CGGTCGATACGGCCGGTGACCACCGTGCCGCGGCCGGAAATCGAGAACACGTCTTCGATTGCCATCATGAAAGGCTGATCGACGGGGCGATCGGGTTGGGGGATGTTTTCATCCACCGCCGTCATCAGCTCCATGATCGAGTCGCGGCCAAATTTCGGCTCGCGGTCCTCGAGCGCGCACAGCGCCGAGCCTCGCACGATCGGAATCTTGTCGCCGGGGAAATCGTAGCTCGACAGCAATTCCCGCAGTTCAAGTTCGACGAGATCGAGAAGCTCGGGGTCGTCCACCAAGTCGACCTTGTTCATGTAGACGACGAGCGCGGGAACGCCCACCTGGCGCGCGAGAAGAATGTGCTCGCGCGTCTGCGGCATCGGACCGTCCGCGGCGGACACAACGAGGATGGCGCCGTCCATCTGTGCAGCACCCGTGATCATGTTCTTCACATAGTCAGCGTGCCCCGGGCAATCGACATGGGCATAGTGGCGTTTGTCCGTCTCGTACTCGACGTGGGCGGTCGAGATGGTGATCCCGCGCGCCTTCTCTTCGGGCGCCTTGTCGATCTGGTCGTAGGCGGTGAACTTTGCTTTGCCAGATTCCGCCAGGATCTTGGTGATCGCAGCCGTAAGCGTCGTCTTGCCATGGTCGACGTGACCGATCGTGCCAATGTTGCAATGCGGCTTCGTCCGCTCGAATTTGCTCTTTGCCATGGTAAGACCTCCAGTCTGACGGTTGATTAGGCGTACTTCGCTTTCACTTCGTCCGCGATCGACTGCGGAACCTGCTCGTAGTGATCGAACTGCATGGTGTATTGCGCGCGCCCCTGCGTCATGGAGCGCAGCGTGTTGATGTAACCGAACATGTTGGCGAGCGGAACCATCGCCGTCACGATTTGCGCGTTGCCGCGCGAGTCCGTGCCCTGCACATGGCCGCGCCGGGAATTGAGATCGCCGATGACGCCACCCAGGAATTCATCCGGCGCCACCACTTCCACCTTCATGATCGGCTCGAGCAGCTTGACCGCACCCTTCGACGCGAGTTCGCGGAATGCGGCCCGACCCGCGATCTCGAAGGTCAGCGCATTGGAATCGACCTCGTGGTAGGCGCCATCGACGAGCCGCGCGCCGAAATCGATCACCGGAAAGCCCGCAAGCAATCCGCTTTCCTTCTGCGACTTGATGCCCTTGTCGACGGAAGGAATGAACTCCTTGGGGATGGAGCCACCGACCACGTCGTTTTCGAACACATAGCCCGAACCCGGCGCCAAGGGTTCGAATTCAACCTTCACCCGCGCAAACTGGCCGGCGCCGCCCGTCTGCTTCTTGTGGGTGTAGTCGATCGTCACCGGCCGCGAGAGCGTCTCGCGGTAGGCAACTTGCGGCGCGCCGACATTGGCGTCGACCTTGTAGGTCCGGCGGAGGATGTCGACCTTGATGTCGAGATGAAGTTCTCCCATCCCCTTGAGAATGGTTTGTCCCGACTCCTGATCGGTCGAAACCCGGAATGACGGATCTTCCTGGGCCAGACGCTGCAGCGCCATACCCATTTTCTCCTGATCGGCCTTCGATTTCGGCTCGATGGCAAGCTCGATGACGGGATCCGGGAATTCCATCTTCTCCAAAATCACCGGCTGCTGCGAATCGCAAAGCGTGTCGCCCGTGGTGCTGGTCTTCAGGCTTGCGAAAGCGACGATGTCGCCCGCATTGGCCTCCTTGATGTCTTCGCGCGAATTTGCGTGCATGAGCAGCATGCGGCCCACGCGCTCGCGCTGATCCTTGGTGGAATTCAGCACGCCCGTCCCGGACGTCACCGTGCCGGAATAGATGCGCACGAACGTGATCGATCCCACGAACGGATCGTCCATGATCTTGAAGGCAAGACCGGCGAACGGTGCCTTGTCGTCGGCCGGCCGCGCGACCTTGTCGTTGGAACCGAGCTTCAGCCCCTCGACGGGCGGAATGTCGAGCGGCGACGGGAGATACGAGACGACGGCATCCAGCAGCGGCTGCACGCCCTTGTTCTTGAAGGCCGAACCGCAGAGCACCGGCACGAAGTGGAAGGAGCAGGTGCCCTTGCGGATGCACGCGCGCAACTCATCCACGGTCGGCATCTTGCCGTCGAGATAGGCCTCGAGCAGCTTCTCGTCTTCCTCGACGGCCGACTCGACAAGCTTCAGGTGCATTTCCTGCGCTTTCGCGGCCAAATCCCCCGGAATTTCGACGACGTCGTATTTGGCCCCGAGCTGTTCTTCGCGCCAGACGAGTGCGCGCATCTCGACGAGGTCGACGACTCCTCTGAAATCCGCCTCGGCGCCGATCGGCAATTGGACGACGAGCGGCTTCGTTCCCAGCCGGTCGATCATCATCTGGACGCAACGCGAAAAATCCGCGCCTATGCGGTCCATCTTGTTCACGAAGCAGATGCGCGGCACGCGGTACTTGTCCGCCTGCCGCCAAACGGTTTCCGATTGTGGCTCGACGCCCGCAACGGCGTCGAAGACGGCGATCGCGCCATCGAGCACGCGCATGGACCGCTCGACCTCGATCGTGAAGTCGACGTGGCCCGGTGTGTCGATGATGTTGACGCGATGGTCGTCCCAGAAACAGGTGGTGGCCGCGGACGTGATCGTGATTCCGCGTTCCTGCTCCTGTTCCATGAAATCCATGGTGGCAGCGCCGTCATGGACTTCGCCGATCTTATGGCTCTTGCCCGTGTAATAGAGAATGCGCTCGGTCGTCGTTGTCTTGCCCGCATCGATATGCGCGCAGATTCCGATGTTTCGGTACCGTTCGAGCGGGGTTGTGCGGGGCATGGCCGGTTCCTGAGCTACTTACGCGTTACCAGCGATAATGTGAGAAGGCACGATTGGCCTCGGCCATCTTGTGCGTGTCTTCGCGCTTTTTGACGGCCGAACCGCGATTGTTGGCGGCGTCCATCAACTCCCCCGAAAGCCGTCCCATCATGGTGGGCTCGTTGCGCGCACGCGCCGCATTGATGATCCAGCGAATGGCAAGTGCGCGGCTGCGGTCCTGACGCACTTCGACCGGCACCTGATAGGTCGCTCCGCCAACGCGCCGAGAACGCACTTCGAGTGCGGGGCTCACATTGCGCAGCGCCTCGTGAAACAGCTGCAGCGGTTCCTGCTTCGTCTTCGACTGCATGGTGTCGAACGCGCCATAGACGATCCGTTCCGCGGCAGCCTTCTTGCCGGCGTACATGAGGCTGTTCATGAACTTCGCGAGCACCAGATCGCTGTATTTGGCGTCGGGGACAATTTCGCGGCGTTCTGCGCGGCGGCGTCGGGCCATGCAATTTCTTCCTTGTCTTTCTTCTCTTCGCTCAGGTCACTTCGGCCGCTTGGCGCCGTAAAGCGAGCGGCGTTGCTTGCGGTCCTTCACCCCCTGGGTATCGAGGACGCCTCGGATGATGTGGTACCGCACGCCCGGCAGGTCCTTGACGCGGCCCCCGCGCAAAAGGACCACGGAATGCTCCTGCAGATTGTGGCCTTCGCCTGGGATGTAGCTCACCACCTCATAGCCATTCGTCAGACGCACCTTGGCGACCTTGCGCAGTGCCGAATTCGGCTTTTTGGGGGTCGTCGTATAAACGCGCGTGCATACGCCGCGCTTTTGCGGACAACCGGTAAGAGCCGGCACCTTGTTACGCTTTGGCTTCTCGCCGCGGGGTTTTCTGATCAGCTGATTGATCGTCGGCATTCAAAACATCCATCTGGCGTGCCGTTGGGCACGGTTAAACATGCAGTTTTCGGGGCCGGCCCAAAGGGCCGCCCCGGCCATGCGGAGGACTGGGGAACCTGCCCCCGGTCGCGCAAACTCAACTCTTCCAAGACTGACTTCGAGCCAGCGTCTCGGCGCTCGCGCGCCGACGGCCTGTCCGTGAAGGTCGCGCTATATAAAGTCCGCCGTCTGGGGGGTCAAGGCGGCGCAAGGATATTTCAGGCCGACTTTACGGGGCGGGCGGCCCCTGGAGGTGGACCCAGCGAGACTCTCAGTGAGTTGGGGGCGCGAACGCGTAGCGCTCGATCGAGGGGTAGCCGTCGTGCGCCCATAACTGGACGAACTGAATCCACCGGCCGGCACGTGCCTTGTCCTCCCCCGGCACCTCGTCGTCCATGCGGCGCGTGCCGATGTCGAGGACCACACCGTCCTTCAGCCAAACTCTGCCTTCCGGACCCCGTGTCTGGCCGGAATGCAG
>DASXMF010000070.1:0-29819 GCA_036495845.1 Rhizomicrobium sp. | reverse complement strand
CGACGATTTTCGTGGACTGGCCGATGAAGACGCCCATCGACAGCACCGAGCCCTCGCCCACGATCACGCCTTCCGCGACTTCCGAGCGCGCGCCGATGAAGCAATTGTCCTCGACGATCACGGGCCCCGCCTGCAGAGGCTCGAGCACGCCGCCGATCCCGGTCCCGCCCGAGAGGTGGACGTTGCGGCCGATCTGCGCGCAGGAGCCGACGGTCGCCCAGGTGTCGATCATCGTGTTGTCGCCGACATGGGCTCCGACATTGACGAAGCAGGGCATGAGAACGACTCCTTTGCCGATGAAGGCGGAGCGCCGGACGATCGCATGCGGAACTGCGCGGAAACCGGCTTCGCGGAAACGATCTTCATTCCAGCCGAGAAATTTGGAATCGACCTTGTCCCACCAGGGCGCGCCGCCGGGCCCGCCCGCGATAGTGCGCGTGTCGTTGAGGCGGAACGACAGCAGCACAGCCTTCTTCAGCCATTGCTCCACCCGCCACTCGCCGTCGTGCTTTTCGGCCACGCGCAGGTGCCCGGAATCCAGAGCTTCGAGCGCCTCCTCGACTGCGTGGCGCACGGGACCCCGGGACGAGCCATCAAGCGAATCGCGGCGCTCCCAAGCGTTATCGATGATTCGTGCAAGTTCTGCCGTCACGTCAAACTCTCACCTGCCCGAGAAACGAACACAAATCTTCTGTCTCGTAGTCGATCTGCCCGGGTGAAACCTGGGGCGTGTTTGGACCCTGCTTCGACCACAGGCTTTCGTTTTTCAGCCAGACAGTGGTGAAACCGAGAGCATGCGCAGGAACGAGATTGCGGGGGATGTCGTCGAACAAGGCGCTCTGTGCGGGTGAGGCAGCAATGTGCGCGAGCACGGTCCGGTAGGAATCCGGATCGGGCTTCGGACGAAATTCGGTGGTGCGGATGTCCAGCACATCGTCGAAGCGGTCGCAGAGCGCGAGCCGGTCGAGCACCCGACGCGCGTGATGGCGGCAGCCATTGGTGAAGACGAAGCGGCGTCCCGGCAGCCGCGCCAGCGCGTCGCCGAGCGCGGCATCGCCGGGGATCGCGGACAGATCGATGTCGTGAACGAAGGCGAGATAGTCCTCGGGATCGACGGCGTGGCGGCGCATGAGGCCGTTCATCGTCGTGCCGTGATCGCGATAATAGCTCTTCTGCACGCGGCGGGCCTCGTCGAATCCGAGTCCCAGCAGGCGTTGCACGAACAGGGTTATGCGCGCTTCGATCTGCGCAAAGACGCCGCTTTTCGCGGGATAAAGCGTGTTGTCGAGATCGAAGATCCAGACATCGACGTGCCGGAAATCCGGCCCGGCTTCGATCGTTTTGACCTGCTGCATTGCGCCGGCAACATGGTCGATGGCACAAAACGGCGCAAGCCCGTCACCGTGTCCCGACGCGCTCGTCACGAAGGATTCCGAGTATGTCACCAGCGACATTCCATGACCGCGGGAAATAAGAACAGCCCTCACCCTGAGCCTGTCGAAGGGCCGGCGGCGCTACCCGTTCTCGCCGTTGCCAATCTGCGCAAGACCTTTCGCGATACCGTCGCGGTGGACGGCATTTCCTTCACGATTCCGCCGGGCGAGATCATGGGGCTTCTCGGCCCCAACGGCGCGGGCAAGACCACAACCGTCAACATGATCCTGGGGGTGCTGGAGCCGAACGCGGGGTCGATCCGCATCGACGGCATCGATCTCCTGAGACGGCGAAGCGCCGCGCTGGCCTGCACCAATTTTTCCGCGGTCTATGCGGCCCTGCCGGGAAACTTGACCGTCGAGCAGAATTTGCGCGTCTTCGGCCTTCTCTACGAAGTACCCGCACTCGCCGAGCGCATCGAGGATGTCCTCACCCGATTCGATCTCGAACGCTTCCGGGGCACCAGGAGCGGCGTTCTCTCGTCGGGGGAGCAGACGCGACTTTCGCTCGCAAAAGCGCTGCTCAACCGGCCAAAGCTACTTTTGCTCGACGAACCGACCGCCTCGATCGATCCTGCGACGGCGCGCGAGATTCGGGCCTCGATCCGCGCCTTTGCCGACGAGAACAAGAGCGCCGTCCTGTGGACCAGCCACAACATGTACGAGGTGGAGGAAGTCTGCCACCGGGTTCTGTTTCTTTCCCGCGGAAAGATTTTGCTCGAGGGCGACCCGAAAACCCTGCCGCGCGAGCACGGCGCGACCAATCTCGAAAACCTGTTCGTACAGATCGCGCGCGAACGGCTGCACGGGGGGAGCGGCTGATGCGCATTCGCCGCGTCGCCTCGGTGGCGCTCAGGCAGTTCTATCTCTTCAGGGGAAGCCCCACCCGCGTCGTACCACTGTTCGGCTGGGTCGCCATCGATATCACCCTGTGGGGGTTCATCTCGCGCTATCTGAACAGCGTGGCTTCGCCCGGTTACAATTTCATTCCGGCGCTCCTCGGCGCCGTTCTGTTGTGGGACTTTCTTGCCCGCGTGATGCAGGGCGTCTCGGTAGCCTTCCTCGAGGATGTCTGGTCGCGCAATTTCCTCAACATGTTCGCGACGCCGCTGCAAATTTCCGATTACGTGGCCGGTCTTGTCATCACCGCCGTTGCCACCAGCCTGATCGGCCTTTTCACCATGATCGTGCTCGCCTCGGTGGCCTTCGGACTCTCTTTTGCCGCTTACGGCCTGGCGCTGCTACCGTTCGTGCTTGTGCTGTTTCTCTCCGGAATCGCGCTCGGAATTGCCGGAAGCGCGATGGTGCTGCGCCTTGGTCCGGCGTCGGAATGGCTTTTGTGGCCCATGCCCGCCCTCATCGCGCCTTTTGCGGGGGTCTACTATCCCGTCTCGACGCTGCCGGGATGGATGCAGGTCATTTCGCGATTCCTGCCGCCGTCCTATGTATTCGACGGGATGCGCGCCATCGTTCGGCGCACTCCGTGGAATGCGGGCAATCTCGCCGTCGGGATCATGTTGTCCCTTTTTTACATACTGGCGGCCTCACTCTTCTTTCGCCAGGTCTATCGTTACGCGGTGCGCACGGGTCTGCTCGCCCGCTACAACGCCGAAAGCCCGAGCTGAAATTTCATTACAAAGCGCATGAAGAGCACGAAGGAAGCAAAATTTAGCGCGGTGGTCGCAGAGGATGCGCAAAGGGCGCAGAGGTAAAGTTTGCGTGCCAATGGCGCGCCATTCCTCTCCCGCGTACCCCGCGCATCCTCAGCGTCCTCTGCACTGAGTGCCTTTTTCTTCAGGTTCTTCGTGGCTTTGTGGTGAACTCTCGCGTCACTTGCCGGCCGAGGCGGCTTGAGTCCATTTCGGCGCGGGCGGGAGAAGTCCGTTGTTGCCGACATGGGCAACGTAGCCCGTCCGCCCTTTGGTGTCGGTGGCCGCGAACCCCACTGTCGAATATCCCGGTGTGGTGCACGGAGCGTTTCCGTAAATCTCGAAGGACGCGTTCGAGACGCAGAATGCCGTTGGGCCGCCGACCAGTTTGTCGTTGCCGTGTTTCTGGGAGAGAAGATAGACGTTGTCGGCGGCGAGAGGCGTCGTCAGCACGCGGGCGCAGGCGCCGGACGGCACGTCCCACCATCCGCGCACGACGCTTGCGCGCTTCGAGCGCAAGGCGATCGCCGCCCAGATCTCGGCCTGTCCGTCATTGCAGATGGAATAGCCGGCGGGCGCCGCAGTCTTCAACGCTTCCGTCTCGAGGGCATCGAACAGATCCGGATCGCTCACATTGGCGGCCAGCCGCATATGCGTGCGGAAATCGGCGAGCGCCTGGGCGCTCGCCGCGCCGCCCGGTTCGACCTTGTAACCGATGTCGCCCAAGAGGCGCGCGACGCCCGCATTTCGCGCGGCACCGGGATTGGCAAAACGGTGCGAGCCGGTCAGCGTCGTGGTCCAGGATGCCTTGTGGCCGGTCGAGACGGGGGCGAAAGGAATGAGATACGCATCGTCCGAACCGCACCGATCAGCGCCCACCGGCACGTCTATGGCGAAGTTGGAATCCTTGCCGCAGAGCCGGATGTGCCCGCCCCAGGCGAGCGCCGATCCTGCATGCGCGCGCGAACTGCGCGCGTAGAGAAAATACTGTGTCTGATTCAGAGGTCCTTCGAGGGCGACCGCGCACCCGCCCGGCAGAATCCGGGTCCAGCCGCGTGTCAGCATCTGCACGCCGGACTCATAGCCGACCGCCGCATAGAGCACGAAACTCGTCTGGTCGCAGACGCGCAATTCCGCCGAAGCTGGGACAGCCCGCATGCAGGCGAAAACCAACATGGCGACGCAGAAAACCGGAAGGCGCTTCATTCCAGCGTGATCATCGTCCCCGCGCCGTGCTCGGTGAAAAGCTCCAGCAGCAACACATGCGGAATGCGTCCGTCGAGAATCACGGCCGCGCGGACGCCGGCCTCCACCGCCTCGATGGCGGTCTCGATCTTCGGGATCATGCCGCCCAGGATCGTGCCGTCCGCGATCAGCTCGCGCGCTTCGGCGATACTCAGCCGCGGAATCACCTTGCCATCACGGTCGAGCACGCCTTCCACATCGGTGAGCAGCAGCAGGCGCGCGGCCGCCATGGCCCCGGCGACGGAGCCCGCCACCGTGTCGGCATTGATGTTGTAGGTCTCGCCCTTGCGGCCGACGCCGATCGGCGCGATGACCGGGATCAAATCCGAATTGATGATGGTGCGCAGCACTTCCGGATTGATCTTCTCGGGCTCGCCCACGAAGCCCAGGTCGACGAGCCTTTTCTCGAGCGTCATGGGATCGAGCTTGTAGCGCTCGAGCTTGCGCGCGATGACGATGTTTCCGTCCTTGCCGGAAAGACCGACCGCGCGACCGCCCGCCGCGTTGATGCCGCTCACGATCTGCTTGTTGATGGCGCCGGTCAGCACCATCTCGACCACTTCGATCGCCGCGTCGTCGGTCACGCGCAATCCGTCGACGAAGGACGAGGGGATCGACAGTTTCGACAGCATGGAGCCGATCTGCGGGCCGCCGCCATGGACGACCACGGGATCGATTCCCGTCTGTTTCATCAGCACGATGTCTTGGGCGAAATGCTCGGAGACCCCGCCCTCCATCGCATGGCCGCCATATTTGACGACGACCGTTTCGCTGTCGTAGCGCAGGATGTAGGGGAGCGCTTCGACCAGCACGCGGGCGGTAGAACGCCAGCGCGCCATGACGCGCAGATTCCGATCCTGGCCGACTTCGTCCTGCAGCGCCATTTCCAGAGAGTTCCGGACAAACTTCGGACTTATATCCTATTGCCCCAGGCCTGGGCCAGCGCCGCCACATGCTCCTTGAGCGCATCGAGGCCCTGGCCGTTCCGTGCCGACGTGACGAATATTTCAGGATAGGCCGCGGTCCGCCGCGCAAGCTCCTGCCCACAGGCTGCCGTTGTGTGCTCGGCCTCTTCTTCCGCGAGCTCGTCGATCTTCGTCAGCACACCCGCATAGGAAACGGCGGCCTGATCGAGCAGATCCATCGCCTCGCGGTCGGCCGGCATTATGCCGCGGCGCGAATCGATGAGCAGCAGGGTGCGGCCGAGATTCGCCCGCCCGCGCAGATAGGCGAAGATCAGTCTTTGCCACTCCGCGGAAAGCGCGCGCGAGGCGCGGGCGTATCCGTAACCGGGCAGATCGACCAGCAGACAGGTGTCGCCGAGCCGGAAGAAATTGATCTGCTTCGTCGCCCCCGGCGTGTGCGACACGCGCGCCAGTGAGCGCCGTCCCGTGAGCGCGTTGACAAGGCTCGACTTGCCGACATTCGAGCGCCCGACAAAGGCGATCTCGGGCAGATCGGTTCTGGGGACCGCGTCGATGGTCGCGGCGCCGGCCACGAATTCGCACGGCCCCGCGAACAATTTCCGCCCGTCGATTTCCCGCATCATCGGTCAGCCGCCTCACCACAAAGACAAAAAGAAGGAAAACTTTAACGCAGAGTACGCGGAGGATGCGCAGAGGCCGCCGAGAAAAGCTGGCGCAGCCTGTGGCGCGCTATTCTTCCTCCGCGTCCTCCGCGTTAAATATTTTTCTTCTTAAGGCTTACTCGCCGGGCTGGGAATTGGGGCGGGCGCCCGGCAAGCCGAGCCGCTTGAGGAATTGCGGCGCCTTCAGATTGTTGAAGAGGTGCACTTCGACGCCCTGACGCCGCATCATCACGTATTGCTGCGCCACGGAGAGGATGTTGCTCCAGGTCCAGTAGATCACCAGTCCCGCCGGCAGGCTCGCCAGCATGAACGTGAAGATCAGCGGCATGAAGGCGAACATGCGCGCCTGCACGGGATCGGCGGGCGCAGGATTCATCTTCGTCTGGACCCATTGCGACACGCCCATCAGCACCGGCCAGATGCCGACATGCAGCAGGGCGGGCACGAAGGCCGGAATCGAATAGGGCAGCAGCCCGAACAGGTTGAGGAAATTTGTCGGATCGGGAGCCGACAGATCGTGGATCCAGCCCAGGAATGGCGCGTGGCGCATCTCAATGGTGACGAGCAGGACCTTGTAGAGCGAGAAGAAGACGGGAATCTGGACCAGCATCGGCAGGCAGCCCGACAGCGGATTCACCTTCTCGCGTTTGTAGAGCTCCATCATTTCCTGCTGCTGGCGCATTTTGTCCTCGGTAAAGCGCTCGCGGATGCGCTCGACCTCGGGCTGCAGCTTCTTCATCCGGCTCATGGAGCGATAGGAGGTGTTGGCCAGCGGAAAGAAGAGCAGCTTGATGGTGATCGTGAGCAGGAGAATCGCCACGCCGAAATTGCCGGTGTAGCGGAAGAAGATATCCAGGAGCAGGAAGATCGGCTTGGTCAGGAAGATGAACCAGCCCCAGTCGATCGCCAGATCGAAGCGCTCGATGCCGAGTGTGTCCTCATAGTGGCGGATCGTGCCGACGACCTTCGCGCCGGCGAACAGGCGCTGCGTCAACTGAAGCGTCGATCCCGGCGCGATCGTGTGCCCGTCGAGGCGGTAATTGGCCTGATAAGCCCTGACGCTCCCGATCTGGCTGCCGCGATAGGAGCCGTCGAAGGGCTGGTTCTGCGGCGGGATCGCCGCGGCCATCCAGTATTTGTCGGTAATGCCGACCCAGCCTCCCCTCGAATGAAACGTCTGGGGTGGCTTTCCCTCCTTCAGATCGTCGTAGTTCGCGTCCTTGAGCGCGCCATCCGCCGCGCCGACGAAACCCTCATGCAGCGCCCAGAAATGCTTGGTATCGGGAATGCCATCGCGCGCGACATAGGCATAGGGATAAAGGACCGCGGGCTTGCCGCTGTGGTTGGCGACGGATTCGTTGACGGTGAACATGTACTGATCGTCGACCGCGATCGTGCGCGTGAAGACGAGGCCCTGCCCGTTGTCCCATTGCAGCGTGATCGGAGAACCCGGGGAGAGCTTCGTTCCGCTGGCAAGCGTCCACGGAGTGGAATCGTCGGGAACCTTTGCCGCCGATCCGGATGCACCGACGAAACCGAACACCGCGTAATAGGGATAGCGCGTGCGCTCCGGCGAGAAGAGCGTGATCTCCGGACTATGCGGATCGATGGTCTCACGATAGTGCTTCAGCCTGAGATCGTCGAAGCGCGCGCCTTTGAGCCGCAGCGATCCGTCGAGCGTGGGCGAATCGATCGCGACCCGCGCGCCGGATAGTGCGAGCGCCTGGGCCCGGGGCAGATTGCCTGCGCCCGCCTGGATCTGGGCCTGCGTCTTCGGCGCCTCGATACGCGTAGGCGCCTGCTGCTGCTCGTGATGAAGCAGTGCCTGGCGCGCCTGCTCGGCCTTCATCTGCGGCGCGACGACGAAATATTGCCAGCCGAGATAGACCGTCAGCGACAATGCGATGGCGAGGATGAGATTGCGGTTTTCGGTCATCTGTCTTTATCGGAGTGGGGGAACCGGGTCGAAGCCCGACGAGCCGCCGAGAAAGGTCAAGGGATGGCAGCGCAGGAGGCGGCGCGCCGCGAGGACCGCGCCCTTCCACGGACCATGGGCTCGCAAGGCCTCGAGCGCGTATTTCGAGCAGCTGGGTTCGAAGCGGCAGACATGGGGCATGAGTGGCGATATCAGCCAGCGGTAGAGATAGATGGGCCCAAGCAGCAGGGCGAGGGCCGCGGCACGAACAGGATGGGCATGGCGATCCGTCACCTTGTGTCTCCTGTGCGAGACCGGCCGAGCCTGGCATGAGCCGCGAGAAGCGCGGTTTTGAGGTCGCCGAGCAAGCCGTCGTAGGGCCTGGTCAATGTCTCCCGCCGCGCGACCAGAACATAGTCATTGCCGGCCAGCCCATAAAGGGGAAGGACCGCCTGCGCCGCGGCCTTAAGCCGCCGCCGTGCCCGGTTCCTGGCGACCGCATTGCCGATCTTGCGGCTTGCCGTAAACCCCACCCGGACCGCGCTGGCCGCCGGCCCGGGCGCCGGACAGACCTCGAGACTTAAGCTTTGGGCCACCCGCCGGATGCCTCTCGCGGCCCTCAGAAAATCCGGGCGCTTCCTCAGGCGTTCGATGAGCACCGCACCTTCCGGATGCGGCATGGCGGGAACTTCGGGGTCGCTCAGGCCGACAGCTTCTTGCGGCCATGGGCCCTGCGCCGCGCCAGCACCTTGCGGCCGCCTACTGTCGCCATGCGTGCCCGGAAGCCATGCCGGCGCTTGCGCACGATTTTGCTCGGCTGATAGGTGCGTTTCATCGCCTTGACTCCAAAGACGGGCTGGCCTGAGACGACCTGGCCCGGCAGGGAGCCGAGCTTCTAAGGAGCGGGTCCGAGCCTGTCAACCGCGCGCCTGGGAACGGGAATACACGGCAATTTGCAGAGTCGCCGTCAACCAAGTCCTGCCACAAATCTGATACCCATATTCCGCGTAAGAAGGGCTCGGCAGATATTGGTTACGCTGCGCGTCATTCGAGGAGATGGAGAGAACGCGCCCGAGCGGGAACCCGGCGCACGGCAGCGCGAGATTGCTCCGCTGCCGGCGCCCCCTCCCGAGCGTCAGCGCGAGACCATCGCTGCGAAACTGCGCGCGCGTGCCCATGGGGCCTGGGCGCTCATCGCCCACAGCCTTTCGGCGCGCCTGCTGCTGCTCACGATTTTTTATGTGCTGCTGACGGAGGTGCTGATCCTGCTGCCCACATTGGGCCGCTACCATCGCAGCCTCCTCGAGTCCCACATCGCGAGCGCGGAGATCGCCATCCTGCCTTTCACCGAAGCCGGCGGCGCGCAATTGTCGGAAGGGCTGAGGCAGGAGCTGCTTGCGCGCGCGGGCGCCGCCGCCGTGATGCTGATGCGCCCCGATCAGAGCGAACTTTTTCTTGCCCATGAGGAGCCCGGACATTTCGATCGGACCATCGACCTGCGCGAGCAGGGTCTCGTTCCGCAGATTGCAGACGCGATCGATTGCTTCGTGGCCGGCGGAAACCGCACGCTGCGCGTCATTGCGGCCACCCGCATCATTCACGCCAAGGCGATCGAGACGATCACCGACGAACGCCCGATCCGTGCCGACCTCGTCTCCTATGCCGACCGCGTCGTGCTCGTCGCGCTGGTCATCTCGCTCGCGACGGGATTGCTGGTGTTTCTCAGCCTTTACGCCGTGCTGGTCCGCCCCATGGGACGGCTTACACGGGCCATGATCCGCTTCCGCGAAGACCCGGAAGATTCGAGCCGCATCGTGCAGGCTTCGGAGCGGCGCGATGAAATCGGCCAGGCCGAGCGCGAGCTCGCGTCCATGCAGCGCGACATTTCGGACTCTCTGCACCAGAGAGCGCGGCTGGCGGCTTTGGGCGGCGCAGTCGCCAAGATCCAGCACGATCTGCGCAACATTCTCGCCAGCGCCCAGCTTGCCTCCGACCGTCTTGCGCGCATCGACGATCCGGTGGTGCAGCGGCTGGCGATGCGGATCGTGACTTCTCTGGATCATGCGGTGACGCTGGCGACGCGAACCATGCGCTTCGGCCGTGCGGACGAACACCCGCCGAAGCGCGAGCGATTCCCGCTTGCCCCGTTGATCGACGAAGTCGCCGATGCCGCGATTGCGGGCGACACGGCCGAAGCGACCATCCTGTTCGCCAATCGCGTCGATCCGACGCTCGAAGCCCGCGCCGACCGCGAGCAGTTGTTCCGCCTGCTGCTCAACCTGATTCGCAATGCCGCGGAAGCGGCGAAGGCGCGCGACGGCGGTCAGATCGAAGTGAACGCCGCGCGCGAGAACGCCACACTCTCCATCCGCATTCGCGACAACGGCTCGGGCATCCCCGAAGTCGTGCGCGCGAAACTGTTCCAGCCCTTCGCCGCTTCGACGCGCTCAGCGGGCACCGGGCTCGGCCTCGCCATCGCCCGCGACCTGGCGCGTGCGCATCAGGGCGATGTCGTGCTCGAATCGACGGGCGATTCCGGCACCTGCTTCCGCATCGATCTTCCTGTTTGAGAGAGAAGCGAGTACCGGGCGATAATTGGTTCCAGGAAAAAGATTTAACGCAGAGGACGCAGAGGTTTCGCTGAGGACGCGGAGAAGAATCGCGCGCCTTCGGCGCGCAAAATTTTCCTTCGCCTCCCCTGCGCGTCCTCTGCGTACTCTGCGTTAAAGATTTTCTTGCTGCATGTTTCACGGATCGGGAAAATTGCACACGAAATGACCTGGGATCCGAAGACCTATCTCGCTTTTGGTGGCGAACGGACGCGCGCCGCAGCCGATCTGCTGGCCCGCATCGCAATCGAGTCGCCCGAGCGCGTCGCCGATCTCGGCTGCGGTCCCGGAAATTCGACGGCTCTTCTCGCCGCGCGCTGGCCCTTCGCAAAAATCGACGGCATCGACAATTCGCCTGCGATGCTTGAAGAGGCCCGTGCCACGAAAATCAGGGCGTGCTGGATCGAAGCCGATGTCTCGAGCTGGGTGCCCGGCGCGCCTTGCGACATCATCTATGCGAACGCGACGCTGCAATGGGTCGCGGCGCACGAAACTCTGCTACCGCGGCTCGTATCGCATCTGGCGCCAAAGGGCGTGCTCGCATTCCAGGTGCCGCGCAATTTCCGCGAGCCGAGTCATGCAATTGCGCAGGAGATCGCCGCCCGGCCGCGCTGGAGCGAGAAGCTCGCCCACGCGCGCGAATGGTGGAACGTCCTCGAGCCCGAATCCTATTACACGCTTCTCGAGCCGCATGCGGAGCGCATCGACATCTGGGAGACGCGTTACGTACAGACTCTCGAGGGTGAGGATGCCGTCACGCGCTGGCTGCTCGGCACGGGCCTGCGTCCCTATTACGACGCGCTTGAAGTCGGGGATCGTGAGGAGTTTCTTGCCGAATATCGCAGGCGCGCGGCCCTCGCCTATCCGCGGCGCGAAAGCGGCGTCACGCTCTTTCCCTTCCAGCGCCTCTTCTGCGTCGCCACCCGCCGATAATCTTCACGACGAAGAAAAAAGATTCAACAAAGATTCAACGCAGAGGTCGCAGAGGAAGCGCAAAGGGCGCAGAGGAAAAGATTGCGCGCCAACGGCGCGCGATTCTTCTCCGCGTCCTCCGCGAATCCTTGGTGTCCTCTGCGTTGAATCCTTCTTCTTCGAGTTCTTCATGACTTGGTGGTGAACGCTTCTTTCACTCGCCTTTGGCGATGCCGTCGCGGCGGGGGTCGGAGCCGCCGAGATAACCGTCCTTCGTGCGTTCGATGATGTTGAGCCC
The DNA here is from genome assembly GCA_036495845.1 of Rhizomicrobium sp. Taxonomy (GTDB): domain Bacteria; phylum Pseudomonadota; class Alphaproteobacteria; order Micropepsales; family Micropepsaceae; genus Rhizomicrobium. The sequence goes on along the minus strand of DASXMF010000070.1, from coordinate 18,170 downwards.
GCTTTCGAGATCGGCCAGCGCCACGCGATGGCCCATCGCCTCGAGCGCCGAGGCGTAATCGACGATCGGCGTTCCTTCCTCGAGCAGAGTCGGCCCGTTGGGATTGGCGTGATGCGGAAGCGCCGCCGCACTTTGCGGATCGAGCCCGCCATCCAGCATCGCCACCAGCGATTCGGCGACGTAGGGGATGATGATCGGTCCGCCGGGCGAGCCGAGCGCGACCTTGAAACGTCCATCCGCGTCGAAGGCGATGGCGGGCGCCATGGCGCTCATCGGCCGCTTGCCGGGACCCGGCGCGTTCGCCACCGGTTTTCCGTCGCGCGTGGGCTCGAGAGAAAAATCTGTGAGCTGATTGTTCAAGAAAAATCCCTTCGCCATCATCTCGCAGCCGAACACATACTCGATGGTCGTCGTCATCGAAACCACTTCGCCGCGCCCGTCCACAATGGTCAGATGGCTGGTACCGGGGAGCTGCGATGTGCGCTGCGGCGCGAACTCCGCGTGCCGCGTGGGAGGTTCCCCCGCGCTCGCCGTACCCATGTCCCGCGCAGGATCGATGAGCCTGGCCCGCTCGGAGAGATAGGTTTTGTCGATCAGCCCCGCGACCGGCACATGCACCACATCGGGATCGGCGAGCCACATCGCGCGATCGGCGAAAGCGAGCCGGCTCGCTTCCGAGAACAGATGTATTTCCGACAGCGTATTGGGCTGAAGCTCCTTTGACGGAAATCGTTCGAGCATGCCGAGTATCTGCAGGATCGACACGCCGCCCGAACTCGGCGGGCCCATGGAACAAATCCGCCAGGTTCGGTACGGGCCGCACACGGGCTCGCGCTCCTTCGCCTGATAGGAGGCGAGATCGGCCAGCGTCATGTGGCTGGGATTGATGGACGCATGATCGACCTTGTCGACGATCGCCTCCGCGATTGGACCGGAATAGAACGCCTTCGCGCCTCCGCCCGCGATCGCACGCAGAGTCTTCGCGAGCTCGGGATTGCGCAAGGTCTCGCCCTGCTTCAGCGGCGTTCCGTCCTGTTTGTAGAAATAGGCCTTGATGTCGGGCATGCGCGCCATGCGCTGCGCGTCGAGCAGCGTTCGGGCGAGCTTGCGGCCGACGGGAAAACCTTTTTCGGAGAGCGCAATTGCGGGCTCGAACAATCTGGCCCAGGGCAGCCGGCCATATTTTTTGTGCGCAAGCTCGAGCATGGCGAGGTCGCCCGGCACGCCGACCGAAAGACCGCCGGGTATCACCTCGGATTTCGGCCGCGGCTTTCCACTCGCATCGAGGAACATGCCCGGCGTCGCCGAAGCAGGCGCAGTCTCGCGTCCGTCCAGACTCGTCACCTTTTTCTTTTCCGGATCGTAGAGCAGAAGAAACGCGCCACCGCCGATGCCGGAGGATTCCGGCTCGACCAGGGTCAGCACCATCTGCACCGCGATCGCCGCGTCGACGGCGGAACCGCCCGCGCGCAGCATCTGCAATCCCGCATCGACCGCGAGCGGATTGGCCGCCGCGATCATGTAGTACTTTGCCGGTGCGGGCGCGGCGTAAGCGGGAATGACGGCAGCGAAAAGAAGCGCAATTATCCAAGCAATGATTTTGCGCCCAACCTCCCCCTTGCGGGGAGGTCGAAATTTGCCAAGCAAATTTCGGGTGGGGGTCTGATCGCCGCTGGACTCACCCCCACCCGAAATCATGCCGCCGCATTCGCGCCGGCCTGATTTCGACCTCCCCGCAAGGGGGAGGCGAAACGCTTTTCGAGTCGCTGTACCTGAAATCATCGCCTCTCTCTTTTCGTGCGCGGGGGCTGGGGCTACGGTTGCCAGCGATGACGCGGCCGGGCAAGCGCAATCTCATTACGGATGTCGCGGGGCTGACGGTCGGCCAGGCAGAAGACGTGGCCGCGCGCTCGGGCGTGACCGTCATCCTCGCCGATCGCGAGGTCACTGCCGCGGTCGATGTGCGCGGCGGCGCACCGGGAACAATCGGAACCGACACGCTCGATCCCGTGAACCTGGTGGCCGCGGTCGATGCCGTGGCGCTATCGGGCGGCTCTTCCTATGGGCTCGAAGCGGCAAGCGGCGCGATGGCCTGGCTCGGCATGCGGGGCCGCGGTTTTCGCTTCGCGCCGGACGTGCCGGCGGCGCCGATCGTGCCGGGCGCCATCATCTTCGATCTCGCAAATGGCGGAAACAAGAACTGGGGTCTCACGCCACCCTACCGCGCGCTGGCCGTTGCCGCGGTGGAGCGCGCCGGCCCGGATTTCGCGCTCGGCAATGCGGGGGCAGGGCTCGGCGCCATCGCCGGCGCGTACAAGGGCGGCACGGGCAGCGCCTCGGTCGTGACCGAAGACGGCTTTACCATCGGCGCGCTCGCGATCGTCAACGCGGTCGGTTCGCCGATCATTCCGTATACGGATGTGTTCTGGGCCTTTCCCTTCGAATGGGAAAGCGAATTCGGCGGCCGCCGCCTCAAACCCGATTTTGTGCCGGTCGACTCGTCTCTGCCGCCCGACATGAAGATGCCGCCGCGCGAAGGCGCCAACACCACCATTGCCGTGATCGCGACAGACGCGGATCTCTCGCGCGTGGAGCTGAAACGGCTGGCGATCATGGCGGCCGACGGTTTTGCGCGCGCGCTGAGGCCCGTGCATACGCCTTTCGACGGCGACACGGTGTTCGCGCTGGCGACCGCAAAGCGTCCGCTTGCCGAACCCAGAGCCTTTGCGATCATGCAACTCGGCCATGCCGCCGCGGATTGCCTCGCCCGTGCCATCGCCCGAGGTGTGTACGAAGCCGCGTCGCTGGGCGAGATGCAGGGCTATCACGACCGTTTCGCTTCTGGAGGAATCGCATGATGACGCTGCGCGATCAACTTTCCCGCCGCGCCTTCGCAGCCACCTCGCTCGTCGCCGGCTTCACTCTGGCCACCGGTCCGTTGCGCGCGGGCATGATCGTGACGGATTCGAAAGGCCTCGAGGCCGGCGAGGTGCGCATTCCCGTCGCGGACGGCGTCGTTCCCGCCTTCCGCGCCAGGCCGGCGAGCGGTTCGCGCTGGCCCGTCGTGCTTGTCGTGCAGGAAATCTTCGGCGTGCATGAACACATCAAGGATATCTGCCGCCGTTTCGCCAAGCTCGGCTACTACGCAATCGCACCCTCGCTCTACGCGCGTTTCGGCGACCCCGCCAAATACACCGACGTTCATGCGCTGGTGACGGACATCGTCGCGAAGGTCCCGGACGCGAGCGTGATGAGCGATCTCGATGCGGCGGCGTCATTTGCGGCAGGCGAACATGCCGATTCGAATCGGCTCGCGATCATCGGCTTCTGCTGGGGCGGCCGCATCGTCTGGCTCTATGCCGCGCACAATCCGAGATTGAAGGCTGCAGCATCGTTCTACGGACCGCTGCGCGGTCCGGTGCCGCCCAAGCCGCTGTCGCCGCTCGATATCGCGGCGAAATTGCACGCCCCGGTACTCGGCTTCTATGGCGGCAAGGACATGGGCAATCCTCTCTCCGACGTCGAAGCGATGCGCGTGGCGCTGGCCAGGGCCGGTAAGCTCGGTTGCCGCATCGATGTGTTCATGGATGCCGAGCACGGCTTCTTCGCCGACTACCGGCCTTCCTACAATGAGGCCGACGCGAAACTTGCCTGGGCGCGAACGCTGGAGTGGTTCAGAAAAGCGGGCGTGTGATTTTGATGTCTACCCCTCACCCGCATTTGAGCGGTTGAGAGTTCTCGACTCGCACCCCTCTCCCACAAGGGGCGAGGGGAATCCGCGCGCTGCATCAATGCGTATTTTTCGGCCGCCGAACTGACTCAGGAGTCGCCCTCTCCCCTTGTGGGAGAGGGCTCAAGGAGGAATCTTTTGAGCCTGCTCTGTCGCCGGTGAGGGGTTACCTCACATACACGCGCACTTCGCTGGTCGCGATCGACGGATCGGTCGACGACGACACGCCCATGCGCGTCGACGGCACGCCCATCTCCGTCATCGAGCGCATCACCGAGCGGGCCTCGCGCTGCGCGCTGTTCTGCGCGAGCTGGACCGCAGCGGTGGTGCCGCGCGTCGGCGCGACCGCGACCACGCTGAATGATGCACGCGGCCTGGCGGCGAGCGCCTGCGACAATGCTGCATAGAGCACGCGGTCGTAGGAGGTGTGCGCCTTTGCGAATTTGATGGTGACGATGGGCTCGCCCGACGCCATCGCGCCCGACGCAGACCCGGCACTCGGCGCCGAAAGCATCGGCGAAAAATATTCGCCGGCCTTGATGGCGCTGGCGAGCGTGGTGAGATTCCCGCGCTCGGCCCCGACATAAGCCGTCTGCCGTTGCACGGCATCGCCGATATTGCCCATCAGGCGATCGATGATGACGATGGTCTGGCTCGTCTCGTCGGCGAGGACATTCAATTGGCGATGGTCTTCGTCCACCGCGCCGGAAACGTTGAAGGTGGCCTGGATCGTATCGAGCTCGTAATGCGCGGCCGACGAATCGTTCGAAATCTCGGTGGCAAGGGCGGAGAGCGCATTGATGTTGGAGGTGAGAGAATCGAGCGCGGCCTGCGCGCTGTTCCACTGGGCGATCAGCTCGGGGTTGCCCTTGGTGGTGCCGGCGCCGAGACGCGCGGCGATGTGGGCCGTGGAGTCCTGATAGGAGGCGCCGGCCTGGATCGCCGTGTTCCTCAGTTCGGCATAATGCGCGGCATCGCCACCAATCTTCGTCTGCAATCCCTGCAGCTGCCCGCGCAGGCTGGCGACGGTGCGGCCGACATTGGTTCCCGTATCGGGGCCGCCCTCGATGGGAACGAGCGCGATGGACGAAGCCACCGGCGCCGCGCCGGTTTCGACCGGCGCTGGCGGAGGCACGGGTGTACCCGGCGCTCCCGGTGCCGGAGCCGCCGCCGCTTCGGGCGCTTCTTGTCCGCTCTCCGCGGGCGCGGCGGCAGTTTCCGTTCCGCCGCCGAACAGCGCCTGGTCGATGCTGCCGCAGCCGGCCAGCGATCCCGCCGCCGCAGAGAGAAAAGCCAGGGCAAGAATCCGCGTTCCTGCCGCTCTCATCCGTGTCATGCGCGTGTGTCTCCGCTCCGGCGGGCAGGCTTCTCGAAGCCCCCCTCGCCCCCGTGGCTGCATTCCGCCGACTCCCCGGCGAAGCGCCTCTGCCGCAGTCTTAACCACGCTTGGCGGCAGGGACAAGGGACGGATTCGTCACGCCCAGGGGAAATTTCGCCCGCGCGGCGGGCACTTGGGCGAACGCGCAGGTTCCGCGCTCCGAACGCTGGCAGCGGGCGTTCGCGCGTCAGTTCGCACGTCTTGCACGAGCGCCGCTTGCTCACTAGGTTTCGCGCCCCGCACCGGTAGCTCAGCTGGATAGAGCACCAGACTACGAATCTGGGGGTCGCGAGTTCGAATCTTGCCCGGTGCGCCAGCTTTTTCAATGAGTTAGTTAGAAGCCGCACGAGACTTAGGCTCTCTATAGGCTCCACCGCGTCTGTTAGTGTGCTGACATGTCTTCAGGAGGCGATGTCGGGATGGGCGGCTTTCCCACCATTGAGCGAACCGACATCGACAGCGGCCGCTTGGCAGAATTCATTCGCGAAAGCGACTTCACCAGCCTTGCCGTCGATTTACTGCGCGAAGTCGCTTCGTATGCGTGCGTGGCCGCTTGCACGCTCGGTGCCGAGCCTACGTGGGATCGTGATCAAGCGGTCGTCGGCGGAAATATGGTGCGCCTCTATAAGCTCCTCGATGCGCTCCTCGACCAAACATGCAAGAAGCGTCGTGAGACAAGCACGATTTTTGTTCGCCTAGCCTTCGAAACGGCGATCAACATCCGCTATCTGATTGCCAATTTCAGTTCGGAATTGGTTAAAGCATACATTCGTTTCTCATTACGTCACGAGCGTGGTCTTCGCAATTTGATTCTATCCAACATAGATAGTCGCGGCGGCACCATCGAACCAATCGAGCAACGGATGCTCAGTTCGCTGGACCGCACCGCGCGTGTCGCTGGGATTTCATTGGACAGCATCGATCCAAACGATCGAACACCACACTGGGGCGGGAAGAGCATTCGTCAAAAGGCGATCAGCTTAGGTCTCGAGGGGCCATATGATTCCGCATTCGGTGGCATGTCTCACAACGTGCATGGCAGCTGGCAAGACCTGTATGATTATCACTTGAAAGTTGACGGAGAGGGCCGATTCACGCCCAATCTCGATTGGCGAATGCCTCGCCCTCAGATATTGACTGCCATGGGCCTTATCGCCGTGGGCACGGCGCATGATTTCCTAGGATTTATTGGTGGAACGTCGGCGCTGGATCAGCTCGCGCATAAACTCACAGACCTTGAAGATCGAATTCTGATGCTCGACGAGGCACACGAGAACTTTCTCAACAAAATCCAGGGTTCATAGAAGCGCGTGTAGGGCGCGGCACCGGTTGATCGTAGGGTTTCCAATGCGTTGCCGCCTGTCTCTATGCAAGTTCGTACCGCCAACTAATTTGCGCTAAACTGAAGATTCGCGAAGGAGTTGCTTTGTCCGCGACGCCGCTGCGCATCCTGAATACCAAACCTTCATGTCCATCAACCGGTCGGAAGCCTATCAACCCATGTTTGAACAAGTCTTCAAAAACATTGATGACGTTCTCTGGAAGGACGCCGGTTGCACCAGCGAGTTGGACTACACCGAGCAAAGCTCGTGGCTATTGTTCCTGAAATATCTTGACGCCTTGGAGAATGACAAAGCCGTGGAAGCGCAGCTCAGCGGCAAGAAGTACAGCTACATCCTCGATGAACCTTTCCGCTGGGCGAAATGGGCAGCGCCGAAGGGCAAGAATGGCAAGATCGACCACAACAAGGCGGCGACCGGGGATGATCTTCGTGATTTCGTGAACCAGAAGCTTTTTCCGTACCTGCACGGGTTCAAACAGAAAGCCAGCGGCCCCAACACCATCGAATACAAGATCGGCGAAATTTTCGGCGAGATAAAGAACCGCATCCAGAGCGGCTATAACCTCCGCGAGATCATCGACCAGGTGGACGAGTTGCGCTTTGCTTCGCAAAGCGAGAAGCACGAACTTTCCCACCTTTATGAAGCCAAGATCAAAAACATGGGGAATGCTGGGCGCAACGGCGGTGAGTACTACACGCCGCGCCCATTGATCCGCGCCATTGTCCGCGTGGTGCATCCCAAGATCGGAGAAAGTATTTACGACGGCGCCGTCGGTTCAGCGGGATTTTTGTGCGAAGCGTTCGAGTATCCGTCAGTCGCGAAAGGCGCTCATCGCAAAGCGTAAGTCGAAGCTTGGCCGCCTGACGGAGTTGTTCCAGACCCTGAGCGGCGGACTGGCGCTCCTCCTCCACCATGTCCCTAACCTCCCCCAACTCCCTGTTGTCCCCGATCAGAAGCTTGAGTTTCCTCTGAATTACGTCGTCCAATAACTCCTCCCGAACGCTTACGCCTTTGCAGCGTTCGCCGTGGCACCGGTAGTACACATGGCCCTTCTGCCACTCTCCTATCAGTGCGCGGCCGCAACCTTCGCAGCGTACTAGCCGTCGAAAGACAAAGTCGCGACGAGAAGCGGCCAACACAGACTTTCCGCGCAGGATGGACTGCACCCGCTCAAACACGTCCTTGCGTATGAGGGGAACGTGGTTGCCCTGGAAGGATTCTCCCGTGCGCTTTATGTACATGATCCCGACATAAAAGGGATTGTTGAGCATCTTTGAGACACATGTAGTTGAAAGTATCTTTCCGCTCCGCGTCCGCAGACCCCGTTCCCGAAGCTCGTCGCGCAGCCCGCGAATGCTGACGCTCCCTGCCGCATACCGCTCGAAAGCGAATACCACGAAAGGCCCTCGTTCGGGGTCAACTTCCTTCACCCTGCCAGCGCCACGATCAAGATAGCCAACCGGCGCGGCAAGCGGGTACACGCCTTGCTTGAGCCGGCCATAGAAGCCCTTCCGTACTTCTTCGCGAAGGTTGCGGATGTAATCGGCCGCTACGATGGCCATGATATCGGCCGACAAGCGGCCGCCTCGCGATTTCAGATCAACCCCATCATGCGCGAACTGCACATCGATTCCGCGGTCGAACAGCTTGCTCAAATGCGCCCAGTCCCAAAGGTTCCGCGCGCTCCGGTCGATTTTGTGAATGATGACGCCCTCGGCCTCGCCCCGTTCCATGCGGGCGAGCATTTTGGAAAATACCGCGCGGCCTGTTTTCGCGGCGGTCTCTTTTTCTTCGAACCATTGAGCGACCTGGATACCGTGCCGATCAGCGTGCGTGCGTATGGCGGCTTTCTGTTCTTCAAGCGAAACGCCCTTGCCTTGTTTCGGCGTTGAGACACGGATGTACGCAAAATATCGCTTCATAATATGGCATGGGCGCCGGATCCCGAATCTACATTACGAAGCCGATTCGCGCGAGTCGCGTTTTTGTTGTGCTTTCACTCTCAGTCGATCATCTATGGCCACGATGATCCTTATGAGACTGCGCAAGTTCGCACGCGCTTCGTGGCGTTTTGCCTCGCTCGCCTTCGGCATGTAGCGGTCTATAAAGAAATCGCCCGCCCGCCGTTCGGTTTTTTTCGCGTCCATAAGCGAAGCGTCAGGCGAAAGCCGGCCGTGATCTAGAAGGCAGAACACGATCTCGGCGATCAATTTGATCTTCTAGTCGCGCGCTTGGCAGTCGCTGACGCTGTTACCATGACGGCCAAATCCAAGGGCGGATCGCGAAACGACCCATCATCGCTTCGTGTTCCCACAGTCTCCCGGCTTGCGGGAGACACCATTATCGAACTTGTTTACGATGCAAAAGCTCGGGAGACGGCACTTGCCGTATCGCGCTTCAATGGTCTTTGGAACCTGGAACAGGAAGTTCGCATCGAATCAGGCGAGGTGCTTGTCCCGTACACTGCGGCCAACACGATAATCGCGAGCGATTGCGTGCTCTTGCCCTCAATGCCGGAACATCATGGCAGCAAAAGCGAGCTTCTGGCCGACATCAGAGCTTATCTTCACCGCTATGTGGACCTTAATCCGATTTTTTTGGAGATCGCGGCGCACTACGCTTTGTTGTCATGGGTGTACGACGCTTTCAACGAGTGTCCATACCTACGGCTTCAGGGCGACTTCGGTACTGGCAAGACTCGCGCTCTCATTACGATCGGCTCAATCCTCTACAAACCTGTTTTTGCGAGCGGTGCCTCAACCGTGTCGCCGATTTTCCACATCCTCGACGTCTTTGGCGGCTCGCTTGTTCTCGACGAGGCGGACTTCCGGTTCAGCGACGCTGCAAACCAGCTAGTAAAAATCCTAAACAATGGAACTATGCGGGGCCTGCCGGTCCTTCGCACCATGCAGAACCGGGATAGGGAGTTCAACCCGCGTGCATTCAAAGTGTTCGGTCCGAAGATCGTGGCAATGCGTGGCTCATATGACGACGATGCGCTCGAAAGCCGCTTTCTCTCGGAAGATATGACGGCTCGCACTTTGCGCGACGACATTCCCGTACACTTGCCTTCAGCGCTTCGCGCCGAAGCACTTTCCCTGAGGAACCGCCTCCTTCATTTCCGCTTTTCCAGCTTGTTCTCTATGGCCATAGACCCAATGGCCGCCTCTCCTGGGGCCACCGCTCGGATTAATCAGATTACGCTTCCGCTTCTTAGCCTTGTCGATGACCTCGAAACTAAGCACGCCATTCAACAAGTCGCCACGAAGCAAGCTGCGGCGATACCTCGCTTTGGCGACTTACAGATGACGGAGATTATTTTTCGCGCCTTGCGAACAGCGTTCGCTGACGCCAATCGTTCTACGGTATCCGTTGGTGAAATAACACGCGAAGTGAATGGAAACCCTTCCGTCGAATTTCCATACACCACTAAACAGATAGGGCACCTGATCCGACGCAGGATCGGCATTGAAACGCGCAAGAGCAACGGTGTTTATGTTGTTCGTAGGGACGCTGTTGCACGATTGGCCCCTGCCCAAACGGAAGATGCACAGCGTATGCCCCGGGAGTAGAGCTTCGACACCTAAAGGACGCACCTTGACGGCTCGAGAAGGTGTTTTAATTAATGAGGCGCAAATGAAGAAATGTTGACGGCTTGGCAACATCTGAATTCTAGTTTGCAACCCCACAGCCTGAAAACATGGTGACGACCGCGCCGACAATCGAGTGGACGCGTCATGTATGGCACCACCTCTACCAACCTACCTTCGCACGCAGCGCCGCAAATGGGCGCTCTCGCAGCGCGAACTTGCACTGTTGTTGGGAGGTAGGACTCGCAGCCTAGTGTCGCAGTACGAAACGCTTTCTCGTACGCCACACCGTGAAGCTTTGATCGGCCTGGAGTTCATCTTCTCCGGCCGGTCCGGTCAACTTTTTCCGACGATTGAACTCTCGATTATCCGCGCGGTCATGGGCAATGCCGTGGAGCTTCGCGACGTGCTTATTGCGAAGTCAGACGCGGCATCCGTTCGCAAATGTCGTCTCCTTGGCGACGTGATTAATCGCTCCGCCTTACTCCTCGCCTCATATGAATCACAGCAAAAGGGCAAACCATGAGCAAGTTTTGGCTATTCACCCGACGACCACCGGATTCGGCTGGACATTGTTCGAAGGACCGCTTTCTCCCGTCGATTGGGGAGTAGTGACAGTTGGGAAAGATCGAAACGCGCGCTGCCTTGCACGCATTCAAGAGCTTGTGCACCGACTCAGGCCTGCGGAAATCGTTCTAGAGCAGTTTGAGGGGGGCACGGCGCGTCGGAGCAACCGAGTTCGCCGGCTTTATCGCTCTATCATCCAACTCGCCCAGGCCTTAGGCATTGAACCCCGCATTTTCGAGCGCGAGGTGATCGCCCAAGTCTTCGCCGGCGTGAGGGCCAAGACCCGTTACGAGATTGCTACTGCGATTGCGGCTCGCATCGACGCGTTCTCCCACAAGCTTCCTCCCAAGCGAAAAATTTGGCTACCCGACGATAAGCGAATGGGCCTGTTCAACGCCGCCGCTCTTGCAATCACGTTCTTCGCGCTCATCGATGGAGAGCCATTCGCAAGCTGAATGCGTGTCCTCCCGCGCGTTCGGGAGCGCCCGAGAATGGTCTCGGACGCTCCCGCTGTGCACGGGAGGTTCCGATATGACAAGCGATGTCCCTTCACACTCTGAGTCCCCTTCGAAGTTCAATGTCTATGCCGCGATCACAGCCAAAATCGTGCGCGCCATGGCGGAGAACAAAGGCAAGTTTGAAATGCCCTGGCACACAAGCGTCACCCCGTTGTCGGTGCCGATCAATGCGGTCTCAAACGCGGTGTACCGCGGCGTGAACATTCTCGCTCTTTGGGCGGAAGCCGCCGCCAGACAGTACGGCAGCGCCGTTTGGGCGAGCTACAAGCAGTGGCAATCGCTTGACGCCCAGGTTCGACACGGGGAGCGCGGCACCATGATCATCTTCTACCGCCGTGTCGAAGCGGGCGTTGGGGAACTCGATCTCGAGCTTTTGCCCCGCTACGTCTCACGAGCATACTGGGTGTTCAATGCGGCGCAGGTCGAGAACTATTCGGCGCCCGAAATGCCCGAGCGCACGCCGGTCGAGATAAATGACGACGTGGAGTCGTTCGTGAAGGCAACCGACGCACGCTTCGAACACGGCATACCCCCGGCCTCCTATCATCCAGACCTCGATGTGATCCGGATGCCGCTTCCCAACTGGTTCACGGGTTCCCGGACGCGCAATCCCACGCAAGCCTATTACGCCGTTCTCCTTCACGAGCTTACCCATTGGACGGGCGCAAAGCATCGCCTGGACAGGCAATTCGGCCGCTTTGGCGACAAATCCTACGCCTTCGAGGAACTGATCGCCGAGCTCGGCGCAGCGTTCATGTGTGCCGCCTTCGGCATCACCAACGAGCCCCGCCCGGATCACGCCGCCTACGTCGCGTCATGGCTCGAAGTTCTCAACAATGATTCGCGAGCCATCTTCACCGCCGCCGCCCGGGCGCAGGACGCGATCCAGTACCTTGGGGAGCTAGCGGCTGCCAAACTGGATCCGCGGCCCGCCGAGGAAGTCGCCTAGTTCTATTGACGGGCTTGGCGCTTCACCAAGTCCTCCGCGGTGTTCGACCGCACTCGGCGCACATTGTGAGATGTCTCGCAACTCGTGAGGCTTGCATAGCAGCAGACGCGCGCTGCCTGGCTCAAGTACCAAAACCGAAACGCGATAAGCTCACCATCCCAACGCGAAGCATGGAAACGCACCACGTCGGTTGGGGCGCACCCGGGCGAGTGCACGAACATTTGCTCCCGCTTCGGCGGGAGCTTTTTTTGGGAAGAAGGCGATCGACTCATTGATTGCGCCTCGATCTGGCTGCAAGCGATATCAAAAGGCTACATGACGACTTGACCGGCGCTGTAACAGTGGTTTTTGTCCTTTGCGTCGCATTCGGCGTCCGTCTGATCCAATTGAAAGGTAGCAGGATCCGCGTCCTTGATAAGGATTGCTGAGTATCCCCAGGTGTCCCCAAATTCCGCGCCCGGCTCAGTGACATACCACACATGGTCACTGTCCTTCGCATAGCTTCCGTCTTGGCTGTAATTGTTCAGCACAACAAACGTTGTCGGATCCGCATTGGCAATTACACCATCACACCCGGCATAGACCCGCGATTTGTCCTTTGCAAAGCCCGAATCCGCCTCCACGGAATCGAGAACGATTTGAAAAGTGGCCAAGTCCGGATTTGTGACCGCGAATTGAGCGGGTCGCGTTCCATAGGGCCCACTACCGAGGGGCCCACTACTCTCGTGCCCTTGACAATAGGCGCTGAAGTCCGAAGCAGAATACGGTGAAGGAATCTTTCCGGCTGCTGACTCCGGTTCACTTGGCCAGGTGACGCGGCCCACGTTACTCGTTGTTGGAATCTCGATTTGCTGAGCTGGTTTCGGCGCCGGGACTATTGTGTGCGGCATCTGAGTCGAAGGGCCAACTACGAATGTAAAAATGGCACTAAGGACGGAGGCGATGAACGCGATAAAGGCCACAGCCTTATGCTAGCACGCGTAGCACGTGCAAGCCTCGGCAAACACCTCCCGTTTCGGGAGTCTCCCAATACTCAGTCGCTACGGGGCCCAAAACCTTTGCGATGGGACGCTCGAAAGACATGCCCAGTCGTCGGTGATGTACGTGCCGTTTGGAGGCCACTGAGATACGTCGCCGCACGCCGTAGTGGGATACGTCCAGCCGTATGGATCTTGAGGTAGGCAGTAGGATGACGTGTAGCCCTTATATTGATTGTTTTCATTCCAGCAGAGGAAGTTTTTGATTACAGCTGCGGTCGTCGGCGAAATCGCAGCCGACGGCACTATTTGCTGAATTTCAAAATGCAAATGGGGCGCGCCCGGCACACCGGCGTCGCCTGACACGGCGATTTGACACCCCGCGTTCGCGTGCACGTTTGGCGGCAGCGGCAACGTTGCCGGCATAAACGTTTGACCGTTTAGCGTGTAGCAATCGGTGACGGGAGTAATCGGGACCTGCTGACCTGGCGAATTGTACTTGTTTATCTTGCAAGATGGGTCGGGCGGAAAGCCCTGCAATCCGAGGCCATTTGGATGGGTTCGCAGATGTAGGTAGTAGATTCTGTAAGCTGCGGCGCTATCGGGAATCTCGGCGAGTGTGTGAAAGCGGCAGTAGGTATCGTAGTTGGTTTTCCCTTTTCCGCTCCCGACCGCTCGGTAGGGATAGAAGACGATGCCAGAAGCCGCTGCGTACACGGGAACATATTTTGCTCCGAAGTCGATTCCAGGGTGCCCCTCATAGTTGAGGTATTGAGTTGGCGTGTGGCCGTTTTTTCTGTCCGACGCGTCGCCGACGTAGTTGATGCCGTTGATGTCGAACTTGTCGCCGTTCGAGTCCTGTTCGTACCCCGCTTCGTCGCATGTGGTAGTGTCCTGGCCATATTGCTGCAATCCAATCTGGCCCGAAAATGCGAGCACGGCATCATCGCACGATGCGCCGTAGAGCGCGGCAGTGAGCGGATTACCTCCGATCCCAGCCTGAGACGATGTTCGCAGCGAATGATCGAAGAGCGTGATTATGCCGGCCCCAGGCGGATTTGATTTTTTGTTGCCATAGGGTTCCTGGCCGGCGAGCGGGAACGCAGTCACGGGGAAGGAAAGGGCCCAGAGTTGGGGGTAGTACGCGGCCGCCGGCTGCACGGCGTCTGTCAGCATAGGTTCCCATACACTTGGGTCAAAGCCACCTTCGTTACGGAGCGAGCCGTCCTGCATTACGTTCGTTGTAAGGCCCTTTCCGCCGGCGCTTTGATTTGTGCCGCTCGTTTGCGTGTCCCAATACGAGTTTGTGACATTTCCAGATCCGTAATCGTAGCCAATTAGACCGCCAAAAAGTCCTCCCGAGCCTACAGCAACCGCACCCACCGAATAGGCTTGATCTACGGAAGGATTTCCTATGTTACCGCCCATTCTCGCGACGAGGCCGCCTACTGTGCTGCTCGATTGAGCCGAAACGGCGCCAATTGCGTTCGATTGTGATATTTTACCGTCCGTGGCCCACCCGACCAGTCCGCCCACAAGATTGTCCGATCCTCCCTGAACTGTACCGCTCGCAAAAGACCGCTGAATGCCGCCACCATCGAGAAGTCCTACAAGACCACCAGTGCCGCCAAGGGCATAATTTTGGGACGCGCTCATCACCAGCCCACTGGAATACGACAGGCGGAGCGTTCCTCCCATTTGACCGAGCAGCCCACCCGCCTCAATCCACTGAGATTGGCCGGTGGCATTTATAGTTCCAAACGACCGAGACGCCGCAACGTCAGAATTGCTAGCTCCGATCAAGCCGCCAGCTGCTAGGACTCCACCGGAGTAAATCGAACTCGCTGCGCTTATTGAGACATTTGAATCACAAAAGGAAATCATATTCCCTGATGTGAGCGACACTCCCGCAACTCCGCCGACAAAGAGCTGTTCCGCATTTCCGCCAGCTCCAATTGCACCTTGGACCGTTGCCAAGCTCACTGCGCCTTCATTGATACCAACGATGCCACCTACGTATGTGACGGTCCCGTCAGCCGTATCAATCGCTACGTTTAAGTTTGTTAGTCGCACGTTGACGACCGAGCCGCCGGTTCCTATCAGACCAAACAGTCCGGCGAGCGACACCCCAGAATCACTCACGGCGGCATTGACCGTGAGACCGTCAATTGCAAAACCATTTCCGTTGAGCGTCCCGACGAACGGCGAGGAATCGGTTCCTACGGGCGTAAAATTTACCCCACCGGCAGGAATGTCGTTCGCAAGCGCATATTTGCCGGACAGATTATTTTGCATGTTTTGAAGGTCAGTAACCGTGTAAATCATCGTCACCGATACAGGACGCACGACCGACGCCGCCGGCGAGGAGTGATTGGTGAGGTCACGGCCACCCCTGGATAGCTCTGTGGGACTTGGCGCGAGACCGGAAACAGCGTGAGGGATCATTGCCTCGGCGCGCGCGACCATTGAATGGGTCATCACCGGGATCACAGTACCGACACCCAGCAAACACCTAATGACTAGAACCTGTCGCCACCGCATAGTCCGCCCCCCCTTGAATGTGTGCCCCCTCCAGAGTCCAGTCAACTCGTTCGGAGAAATCCCCTCAGGAAAGGTCTCGTTAGCTGTATGGCTCGCATGTCACATCCTCAGTGGCCACGGACATTTCAGGCACTAGGTCCAGACGGGTGATTTCGAACTGGAGTCCGCCGAATAACTCGCAAAGTGAACCGCCATGCGATCCGCGATATGAACAGAATTGCCTATTCTGTTCACCTAGGGCAGCACCCGGCGCCAATTGGAGCTCGAGCAGTCTACGGCTCAACTTGGTTTATCAAGCGTGCAAATGGCATATTCCGAGTCGGCCCTAGATTTGGGAATCAATGCCACGCGTTCGCGTATTTGATCCCAGCCCCGACGCTGGATTGAAGGATATCTTCCCACTGTCCGTCCGCTCGCTCAGTTTACTCGCGCGAGCGCACACAGCCCCAGGCGTTCAGGAGCACGCGCTTTCACTTCATGGTGCAGTGACGATGCTGCAAGGGCTCGATTACCATTACTCTCATATGGTGACATTCTCTGAGCTGTATCGAGAAGGCAGAGTGTTTCATAAGACAGAATACGGACATGAAGTCGATGCGTACCTAAATCAGTTGGGGCGCTTGTATTACTTCTTCGCGTGCGGGCTCGGGAAACATTGCGGGATCGATGTCATTAATGATATTCCCTCAATTTTGAGGTACATACCACTACGTCATAAGCACGCCGCGCACCGGTCGATCGACTTGCGTAGAGGTGAGAGTGATGAGTTCGCTGCATTTCAGCTGATCGGAATGTCGGGAAACTTACGCCGACCACGCCCCGACAGCATGGCGTCATCTATTGGGAAAGATTCCGACTATTTAGCGATAGAAGCAGCGCTGCGCGAATCTCTACCCGTATATCAATTGCAGATCACTGAGAACAATGAGCATCGGATTTCGTTTTGCCCAGAGGTCGATCACGTGACGATCATGGCTGACGCGTATGAGGGCTTTGCCAAAGTTGTTTCTGTGCTGCAGAAAGCCTAATTCCCTGGCAGAGTTAGCAGTATCGCCATACTAAGACTTTTCCGCTGGCGAGGGTGATTGTCCCGCATTTTGATCCAACTACCAACGGGGTCTCACAAGTTTTGTTCTGCAAAGGTTCTGTGCTATATTCATTCCGAATCAGGAAAAAGCATTACGGACTGTACCATGAGCGAACACCAAAAAGATTACGAATATTTCGTCGACGCGCGGGCTTATCGGTCGGAGAGTTCCACGATGACGGGGGCGCAGATCAAAGCCAGCGCGATGGTGACTGCAAATTATCAACTTTTCTTGGAGGAGGAGGGCGATCATCCGGACAAGGCAATTTCAGACGCAGAGGTCGTCGAGTTGCGCGGCCGAATCAAACACTTTTTTGCGATTCCCCCAGCGACATTTGGAAAGCAATGACGCTCGTCAACGCGCAGATCGCAGAGCTCAAAGCGAAATACAGTCAAGCCACAGTCTCGGAGGTTGGCAACGGAGCTCATCTTGTACAGATTCGCGACTACGATATGCCCGCTGGGTGGGATCGGCAAAGGGCAACAATTCTCTTTCTTATGCCCGCCGGTTATCCAGCTGCCCAGCCGGATTGTTTTTGGATAGAGCCAGGTCCGGTACGGCTTCAGGGCGGGGGTACACCTCAGAATTCAAACGATACAAACGAGATACCAGGTGTGGGGCAGCGTGGTACGTGGTTTTCTTGGCACTTACAGGGCTGGAATCCCAACGCGGATAGCCTAATGACGTACCTGCGAACCATAAGGCGGCGGCTTGAACCTGCTCGATGACAGATATCGTTTTCGCTGATCTTGAATTTGAACATCTGTGTAATGAGCTTACCAGGGGAGTTTCTGAGTCCTGTGCGGTCTTGTTCGCATCGCACGTGACCACGCCCGAAAACAGAGAGCGCCTGTTGGTCCGCGCCGCGGACTTTCCTTCGGACGACGACTACGTGCGGAGAGCACCAGATGGAGCCGAGCTTTCATCTGCCTACATCGCCCGAGTATCAAAACACGCAAAGCAAGGGCACTCGTCAATAGTCTTTGTTCACAGCCATCCCGGCCTTACACCGCCTTCCTTTTCGCGTGTCGACGACGAGGGCGAGCACCGGCTCGCAGAATTTTTGCGCGTCCGCTGCCCGAATGTCACGCATGCGTCTCTGGTAATCAGTGGTGGGGGTGTAGCAGCTCGGAAACTAGGAACTAGTGAACGAATCCGTGTAGTGACGGTTGGCATTGAATTCCGAGTGCGTTCAACCACCATCGGAAATGACGATGGCACGCTCGAAGTCTTCGATCGTCAAGTTCGAGCGTTTGGTCGAGAAGGACAAAGCAGAATAACTGCCCTTCGCATCGGTATTGTCGGATTGGGTGGTGTCGGCTCCCTTGTTTCGCAGATGCTAGTACATCTTGGAATCCGGAAGTTTCTTCTCATCGATCCGGATGTGGTCGAAGAATCCAACCTTAATCGCGTTGTCAACGCGTCAGGAACCAGCGTTGGCCAATCCAAAGTTGACGTTGCCGCTCGATATATCTCCTCTTTCTCTGAG
>DASXMF010000069.1:0-26589 GCA_036495845.1 Rhizomicrobium sp. | reverse complement strand
CGCCCCCTCCGCCCCGCCCACGGGGGAGGTGCCCCGAACGGGCGGAGGGGGCACGTTGCCAATTGTTTGGCTTCGATTCGATCGCTCTAGCTACCACTCCCCGCATGAAAGAAATCGTAGATTTTCCGCGCCAGCGCGCCGCTGATCCCCTCCACGCTCTCCAGATCGGAAAGGCTGGCGCCGGCCACGGCCCGCGCCGAGCCGAAATGCTGGAGCAGCGCGCGCTTGCGAGCCTGGCCCACGCCCGCAACCTCGTCGAGCGGATTGGCGCCCAGGGCCATTGTCCTTTTCTTGCGATGGGTGCCGATAGCGAAGCGGTGCGCTTCGTCGCGCAGGCGTTGAAGATAGTAGAGCACCGAACTCCTGGGATCGAGGCGGAACGGCGCGCGATCCTTTACGTGAAAATGTTCGCGCCCGGCATCGCGCTCCGGCCCTTTCGCCACGCCCGCCAGGGCCACGTCCTCGATGCCCAAATCCGCGAGGACGGTCTGTGCTACCGCAAGCTGGCCGGGTCCGCCATCGATCAGCACGAGATCTGGCCATTTCGCCTTGCTGTCCTCCGCTTCCTTCACCAGACGGGAAAAGCGGCGCGTCAGCACTTCGCGCATCATGCCGTAATCGTCGCCTGGCGCGAGATCCGACGATTTGATATTGAATTTCCGATATTCGCCTTTTTCGAAACCGTCCGGCCCCGCCACGATCATGCCGCCCACGGCATTGGCGCCCTGGATGTGCGAATTGTCGTAGACTTCGATGCGGCGCGGCGCAGTTTCTAGGCCGAAGGTTTCGGCCACGCCGTCGAGCAATTCGCGCTGGGCGCTGTTCTCCGCGAGCCGGCGCGCGAGCTGTTCGCGGGCATTCTGCAGGGCCATGTCGAGGATTTCGCGCTTTTCGCCGCGTTGCGGGACAACGATCTCGACCTTGCGCTCCGCCTTGAGGGATAGCGCTTCGGCGAGCAGATTTTTATTCTCCATCTCATCGGAAGCGATGATCAAAGGAGGCGGAGAGCGCTCGTCATAGAATTGGCCGACGAAGGATTCGATGACGTCGGAGAGAGGTATCTCGCGGTCCGCGCGCGGAAAATAAGGCCGGTTGCCCCAATTCTGGCCGCCGCGGAAGAAAAACACCTGAATGCAGTGATGACCGCCCTGCGAATATGCGGCGAACAGGTCGGCGTCGGAGAAAGTGGCCGGATTGATACCCTGATGCGACTGGATGTGGCTCATGGCCTTGAGCCGGTCGCGCAGGCGCGCCGCCCGCTCGAAATCGAGTGCGTCGGAGGCCGCGTTCATTTCGGAAACGAGACGCGCCTGGACATTGCGGCTTTTGCCGGTGAGAAAGGCTTGCGCCTCGCCGACCAGCAATTGGTAATCACTCTCGCCGATGCGCCCGGTGCAGGGCGCACTGCAGCGCTTGATCTGGAAAAGCAGACAGGGCCGCGTGCGTGCTGCAAAGACGGAATCCGAACAGGAACGGAGCAGAAATGCCCGCTGCAAGGTGCTCAGCGTCCGGTTGACTGCGCCCGCCGACGCGAAGGGGCCGAAATAGACACCCTTGGTGGTTTTGGCGCCGCGGTGCTTCAGGAGCTGCGGGAAAGGGTGGTCCTCTCTCAACAGGATGTTGGGAAAGGATTTGTCGTCGCGGAACGAAACGTTGTAGCGCGGCTTGAGCCGCTTGATCAGATTGGATTCGAGGAGCAGTGCCTCGGTCTCCGACGCCGTGGTGACGAAAAGCATCTCCGCGGTGTCGGCGATCATGTGCGCGATGCGGTCGACATGTCCGCCCGTCTTCACATAGGAGGCGACGCGCTTTCTGAGGCTCTTCGCCTTGCCGACATACAATACGTTGCCTTTGGCATCGAGCATCCGGTAGACGCCCGGCCTGTCGGGGAGAGTCTTCAGATAGGTCTGTATGCGTGCCGGGCCGGAAGGCGCCGCAGCCTCAGGGGTGGTAGTGACGTCTGTCATGAGAGGAATATAGCATCGCACCAATCACATCAGCACACGCTAAAGCGTGTCATCCCCGCTCAGAGCAAAATTCGGCCAGGGCATCATTTCCAGCAGGAAATGACACGCTCATGAATACATCGGCGCGGCCCGGCGCTCGATTTCGACGCCGGCGGATTCGGCGCCGGGTACGGCATGAAGCTTTTCTACGCATACGCGCACGCTCTTGACGCGCTTGTCGTCAAGGCAGGAGGTGGCGATGGATTCGGCAAGCGTTTCGGCGAGATTGATGTGCCCGCGGGCGACGAGTGCGCGGATGCGCAAGGTGATTGCCTCGTAATCCACCACGCGGTCCAGTCGGTCTTCTAGCGCCGCCGCGTCTTCGATGGTCATATCCACATTGATGCGGACGGGCTGGTGCTTCGTATGCTCGTGGCCGTGAATGCCAATATGGGCGAGCAGCTCGAGATTGCGGATGAACACGTGACGAAGTGTGGACGCGGCGGTCATTTTGTTCCTCTCATTCCACAACGCTCACGTCCTGCGTCAGCCAGATCAGGTGCTGGCCGCCGTCGACCACGATCATCTGTCCCGTCACCGCTTGTGCCCCGAGGAGATAGCGCACCGCGTCGCACACGTCCTGGGGTTCGGCGCCTTTGCCAAGAACCGTCGCCTCGCGCTGCTTCCGGAAATGCACCTCGCTCTGCCGTGCGCCGATCATGGTCGGCCCGGGCGCTACGGCATTGACGCGGATGCTTGGCGCCAGCGCCTGGGCCAGCGTGGTGTTCAGCCAATAAAGGCCGGCCTTGCTGGTGCTGTATGAAAGGAATTGCGGGGTCGGTTTCAACACGCGCTGGTCGATGATGTTGACGATCGCGCCATGCGCGTCCATCGGCAATGATCGCGCGAATTCCTGCGAGAGCACGAGAGGCGCCCGCAGATTGACCGCCATGTGACGATCCCACGAAGCGCGCGAGACGCTCGCCCAATCGTCGTTCTCGAAGATAGAAGCACTGTTGACGAGTCCGGAAACTGTACCTAGTTCCGCGATGGCCCGCCCGATCAGCGCAGTCGTCGCGGTCTCGTCGGCGAGATCGGCTTGCAAAATCGCGACGCGGCGACCCAACCCGCGCAGCTCCGCCGCAGTGTCATTGGCCGCGGACCCGGAATTGTTGAAGTGCAACGCGATGTCCCAGCCATTCCTCGCGAGATCGAGCGCAATCGCCCGCCCCAGTCTCTTGGCCGCGCCGGTAATCAGAACCGTGCCTCGCCCTGCCGACATTCTCTCAACTCACAAAACCGACGATGCGTTTGACGTCGGCAAGAACCGGGGCGGCGAGGGAACGGGCCTTTTCAGCGCCACGGCGCAGAAGCATATCGATTTCAGCGGGATCGGCGAGCAGGCGACGCATCTCGGCGGCGATCGGCGTCAGCCTGGCGACGGCAAGCTCCGCAAGCTCGTTCTTGAAGCTCGAGAATTGCTGCCCCGCGAAGCGCGCGATGGCGGCCTCGCGCGACAGGTCGGCCAGCGCCGCAAAAATATTGATCAGATTGTCGGCTTCCGGCCGGCCCTCGAAGCCTTTTTCCGAATCCGGAAGCGGCGCCGGATCGGTGCGGGCCTTGCGGATCTTCTGCGCGATGGTGTCCGCGTCGTCCGTCAGGTTGATCCGCGAATAATCCGACTCGTCGGTTTTCGACATTTTCTTCGTGCCGTCGCGCAGCGACATGACGCGTGTCGCCGTGCCCGTAGTCACCGGCTCGGGCAAAGGAAAAAAATCGGGCACGCAGAAATCATTGTCGAATTTCTGCGCAATGTCGCGTGCGAGCTCGAGATGCTGCTTCTGGTCGTCGCCTACCGGCACATGGGTCGCCTTGTAGGCGAGAATGTCGGCAGCCATCAGCACGGGATAGGTGTAGAGACCGACGGACGCCCGCTCCTTGTGCTTGCCGGACTTTTCCTTGAATTGCGTCATGCGGTCGAGCCAGCCGAGCCGCGCCACGCAACTGAATATCCATGCGAGCTCGGCATGCTCGCAGACCTGGCTCTGGTTAAAAAGCACAGCGCGCGCGGGATCCACGCCCGAAGCAATGTAGGCCGCTGTCACTTCGCGCGTGGCCTGCGCGATCTCCTGGGGTCGCGCATAGCCCGAATCCTGCGTGATGGCATGCATGTCCACCACGCAATAGAGGCAGGGCATCTGGTGTTGAATCTTTACCCAGTTCTTGAGCGCGCCCAAATAATTGCCGAGATGCAGCGTGTTGGTCGGCTGCATGCCGGAAAAGGCGAGTGGCTTATGCGCGAGCATAGTCATGAGAGAATCCGCTGAGGCCTGCGCCTTATCGCCGAGCAAGGGGTGGGCTTCAAGG
The DNA here is from genome assembly GCA_036495845.1 of Rhizomicrobium sp. GTDB lineage: Bacteria > Pseudomonadota > Alphaproteobacteria > Micropepsales > Micropepsaceae > Rhizomicrobium. Next base: position 22,276 of record DASXMF010000069.1, on the reverse strand, counting down.
GTTGAATGCCTTCTAAAGCACGTCTGACAGGCGGCTCCCGATTTCGGCCAGCCGGGCAGGATCGGAGATCCGGCGGCCGAACTCGTCGCGGACATAGAACACGTCGACCGCGCGCGCGCCGTAGGTGGTGACGATGGCGGACGATATCGACAAGTGCTGTTCGAACATCGCCCGAGCGATGTCGAACAGAAGGCCGGCACGATCCGCACCTTCCACCTCGACGACCGTCGCCACCGCCGACGCGTCATTGTCGAAGCTCACCCGTGGCGCCACCTGAAAGGCTTCTCTCCGCCTTTTTCCCGATCCGTACGCAATTGTCGGTCGAGCGAGCGAATCGCCCTGCATCGCTTCCGCGATGGTCTGGTGAAGCCGCGCGATGCGCCTCGGTTCCACGAAGGGTTTGCCTTCATGGTCCTGGACCGTGAAAACATCGAGAGCAAATCCATCGCCGGTAGTGAAGGCCTTGGCTTCGACAATCGAGCCGCCGCGCGCAGCGATCGCACCCGCGAGCATCGCAAACAGGCCCGCACGATCGGGCGTGCAGATTGAAATTTCACTAATGGATCGAAGCGCATCTTCGGCCGCATCGAGCGCGATTCCATCACGCCGCTCCCTCGCTCTGACTCTAAGCCGTGCGTGCCGCTCCAGTTGCACCTCGTCGAAGGCGAGCCAGTAATTGTCCTGATGGTGTGAGAGTGCGTCCACTCGCGCCTGATCGGGCCAATCGACAAGACGCCGCGACAACGAATCCCTGGCCGCAGCGATGCGCTCGGCCTGGGCCGGCGCGGCCGACCCGCCGGACATTACGGCATCGGCTTCATGATAGAGATCGCACAGGAGCTGGCCCTTCCAACCGTTCCAGACCCCGGGACCCACGGCGCGTATATCTGCCACCGTCAACACGAACAGCAGCCGGAGAAGCTCCGGCGACTGAACCGCGGCGACGAAATTGCGAATCGTTCCCGGATCGGCAATGTCGCGGCGCTGTGCGGTGTCGCTCATCACCAGATGGTTGCGTACAAGCCACGCGGTCGTCGCGGTATCGGCTCGGCTGAGGCCAAACCGTGGGCAGAGGCTCAGGGCGAGCGCCGCGCCCGCTTCTGAATGACTGCCCTTGCCGCCCTTGGCGATGTCGTGCAGCAGAACGGCGCAATAAAGCGACTCACGCGACCTGACGCGGCCTGCGAGATCGGTGGCGAGGGGACAATCTTCTTTGAATTCGCCACGTTCGATCGCCGCCAGAATACCCACCGCGCGAATGAGATGCTCGTCAACGGTGTAATGGTGGTACATGTTGAACTGCATCAGCGCCACCGCATGGCCGAAAGCAGGCACGAAGCGGCCGAGCACGCCCGCTTCGTTCATCCGTCTCAATGCGCGCTCGGAATCGTGACGCGAAGTGAGAATTTCGAGGAACAATCTGTTGGCGGTTCGATCCGCGCGAAGCTCGTCGTCGATGAGGTCGAGAGAGCGGATGATGGTACGTAACGCGCCCGGGTGGACGTCGAGACTTCGCGCGTTGGCAATGTGAAAAATCCGTATCAGTTTGACCGGGTCGCGCGCGAACACATCTTCGCGCGCATTGAGGCGACCGTTCTCCACGAAGAAATCGTCATCCGGCGCATGGGCCGGCCCTGGCAATCCCTGCGCGGGCACGGGCTTGCGGTTCTGCGCTTCGAGCGCCGCGCAGAAGATGCGCGTGAGGTCGCCCACATCCTTCGCTACAAGGAAATAGGCGCGCATGAAACGTTCGACGGCGCGGCGTGGGTTGTCATCCGTAAAGCCAAGTCTGCGCGCGAGTTCCGGCTGGAGATCGAAGGTCAACCGCTCCTGCGCGCGGCCGGCGGCGCAGTGCAGCTGGCACCGCACGTTCCATAGGAAGACCTCCGCTGCGCGGAACGTCGTGTGCTCCTCACGCCTGAAGACCCCGAACTCGACGAGATCGGCCGGGTCCTCCACGCGATAGAGATATTTTCCCATCCAGTAGAGTGTCTGCAGGTCGCGAAGCCCGCCTTTGCCTTCTTTGACATTGGGTTCGACGAGGTAGCGGCTCTCGCCCTGTTTTCGGTGCCGCTCGTCGCGCTCTGCAAGCTTGGCTTCCACGAAATCTCGGCCGTTGGCGCCCGCGATTTCCGCGAAATAGTCCTTGCGCAATTCCGCCGCGAGGGGTGCCTCGCCCCACACAATGCGCGTTTCGAGCAGAGAGGTGCGGATGGTCATGTCGTCGCGCGCAAGACGCGTGCACTCGGCGAGCGAGCGCGTGGCATGGCCGACTTTCAAGCCCAGATCCCAGAGCATCAACAGGATGAATTCGATGACGCTCTCACCCCATGCCGTCTGTTTGAACGGACGCAGAAAGAGAAGATCGAGGTCCGAAAAAGGCGCAAGCAATCCGCGCCCATAGCCGCCGGTCGCAACGATGGCGAGCCGCTCCGATTCCGTGGGATTCTGTGCGTAATAAAAGTGTTTGGTGGCGAAATCGTAGAGGACCTGAATCAGCGCGTCGTGAATGCTTGAAATGGCGCGTGCTGCCACGATCCCCGGCAGACTGCCGTTCTCTATCCGCGTCGTCGCCTGACGGCGCGCATTCTGAAAGGCATATTTGACATGGACGAGCGCGGCTTTGCGGCGCTTTGCTTCATTGGTCTCGGCGTGGGCGAGCGCGGTCAGGTCGCGGCGGAGCGCGGCTCCGTCGAGAAGCTCAACGAATGCCGGCGTCTGATAGTCCAATCTCGGCCGCCTGGTTCTCCATCATCAAATGATCCGCCGCGACCGAATGCAAGCCGCTCGTTTTGTCCTGCGTCAGCCAGCGATTCACGATCCCCGCAAGTGCGGCACCGATAAACGGTGCCGCCCAGAACGCCCAGAGCTGGCCGATCGCCCAGCTGCCCTGGAACAAAGCGACCGCAGTCGAGCGTGCCGGATTCACGGAAGTGTTGGTCACCGGGATCGAAATGAGGTGGATCAGCGTGAGCGTAAGCCCGATGGCGAGAGGGGCAAAGCCGGGCGGAGCGTTAGGCGAGGTTGCGCCGAGAATGATGGTGAGGAACATGAACGTCATCGCAATCTCGCAGATGAGACAGGAGACCAGCGAGTAGCCCTGCGGCGAATGTTCGCCATAGCCGTTGCTTGCGAAACCGCTCGAGGCGTCGAAGCCCGCGGCGCCGCTGGCGATGGCGTAGAGGATTGCCGCGGCCGCGATGCCGCCAGCCACCTGCGCGATCCAGTAGGGAACGAGGTCGCGCGCAGGAAACCGTTTGCCGATGCAAAGACCCAGACTGATCGCCGGATTGAAATGCGCGCCCGAAATATGCCCAAACGCGTAGGCGCCGGTGACGACGGTGAGACCGAAGGCAAGCGCCACGCCTGCATAGCCAATGCCGAGATTGGGCACGGCCGCCGCCAAGACCGCGCTCCCGCAGCCGCCCAGCACCAACCATCCCGTACCCAGAAATTCCGCGAAAAGCTTGCGTGCCATATCCATGGGGTCCCCCCGCGCGGCGATCTGCGCGAATGATAACCGAAAACGGGCGTTTCAGGGAATGGTCCGGGCGCGGGCCCAGGCGAAATAGTCGTCGTTACCGCCCGAAATGGGCAGGATCAGGAAGCATGGCAACGTGTACGGGTGAAGCGGCCGCGCGGCCGCGATCGCACGTTCCGCCAGCTCCCGCCGCGTCTTGATCAAGATGGCTGTCTCCATGCTCGTCTCGAGCTTGCCTTCCCATTCATAGATCGAGGTCATGGGCGGAAAGATGTTCACGCAGGCTGCGAGCTTCCGCTCGACCAGCGCGCGGCCGAGCTTCTCCGCCGCTTCGCAATCCGGAAAGGTCGAATAGAGAAAAACGAATTCGCTACCGATCGTCATGTCTCCTCGCAAGGGCAGGGTGGCGGCGTTCATTGAGGTTAGCATGGCGCGCGTCACGGGAGTTGGTGGACCGTGACTCGTTGAAAACGGCGTCGAGATTCTCGGCCGCAGCGACGACAATGAGAACGGACGCTTTGCCTGGTTCCTCGATCCCACGATCTTCAAGGTCGAAATATGGGAACCGATTGCGAAGTGAACCGCCAAGGCGCCCAGCCGCCAAGAAGTGAGACCAACCACAGAGACGTGGAGAGCACTGAGAAAAAAGTGCTGCAGGCCAATGCGCGCGAATTTTTCTTTCGAAGTCGTGACTCATTTCAGGGAAAGCGTTGTCGTCACCGTCTGCATTTGCGTCCGTGGGAATCGCCCCGGCACGCCTTGCATCCGCCGGCGCACAGCGAACTCTTCGCTGGCTTGCGCGGCTTCAATCTGCGGTCCTAAAAGGTCTTGGGCATTTCTTGGCAAGCTACGCCCAAAGCGAAACGTGGCCCGGTTGTTCCCGCACGCGGCCGAGCCAGCGCGCGACTGCAGGATATGCGGCGAGATCGAAACCGCCTTCGCCGGCGCAGTGAGTGTAGCCGTAGAGCGCGATGTCGGCGACCGAATAGCGACCGCCCGCAAACCAGTCGCGCTCCGAAAGCCGTTTGTTCATCACCTCGAGTGCGGCATTTCCCTTCGCGTGCCATTCGGGAACGAGATCCCGTTTCTCTTCCAGTTCGTCCTTTGGCGCATAGGAAAGCCAGAACCGCGCAACCCCGACATAGGGCTCGTGGCTGTATTGCTCGAAGAACATCCACGACAGGGCTTCGGCGCGCGACCAGCTGTCGAAGGGCGCAAGCCCGGTACCTTCGGCGAGATGCCAGATGATGGCGTTGGATTCGGGAAGCATGCGCCCGTCTTCCCATTCGAGGAGCGGCACGCGCCCGTTCGGATTCCTCGCGAGAAATTCCGGCTTGCGCGTCTCGCCGCCGAGAAGCGGATACTCGCGCAGCTCAAGCGTGACACCGGCCTGCTTCGCAGTCAGGCGCACCTTGTAGCAATTGCCGGACATCTGCATCTGGTGAAGCACGGGCACGACCGCCTCCTTTCCCGTTTCGGCGCCAGCATGGGCGATGGTTCAACCTACCTGCGCGAAGCGAAACTTCGATTCGACCAAGGCAGGCAGGTTCACCATGAAGACAGGCTCACCATGCAGCAGACCCCACGTCATGAGCCTGTCGATGGATGAGCCTGTCAAACAATCAACGAAACGACCAGCCCGCTTACACGTTATCGACACTGTGCGCGAGGGTGCGCGCAGGGGCTTGCCTGGGAGGCAGCCATGAAATTTGCTTACGCAGCTCTGGGTGCGCTCGTTGCGGGCGCGGTTGCCGGTTGGTTCTGGCCGGCCAGCGCCGATGAGTCTCTCCCCATGGACCGTCCGACATCCGTGGGTGGCATCGAGACTGTTTGCACCGGCGTGGGACAGGAGGCGCAGCAGGATCCGCGCTGGGAAAGCTATCCGGTGCGCATCGAGCTATCCAATGGCGGCGCGCAGTTCCTCTCGGGCGCCCATCTCGTGCTGACGGATTCGGGCGGACGCGAACTCGCCAATGTCGATTGCGAGGGCTCCTGGGTCCTGTTCCGCGTGAATCCGGGCGCCTACAAGGTGACCGCCACGCTGACCCACCAACCCGGCGGCAGCCGCACCGCCAGGTTTAGCTCGCCGCGCAGCGGCCAGAAGCTGGTGGTGCTGGGGTTTTCGGTCGCCGCCAACCGATAGGGCCGCCGTTCGACCATAGGGGCACGCGCGCCGCCGGCGTGTAATATAGCCGGATGGAGGTTGTGATCGTCGCGCGGCTGTTCGCGGGCTTTGGCCATCATGGCGGGCTGCGGCACGGCAATCTCGCGGGTCTGCATATTCTCGGTACCCTACTGATGATCGTGGCCACGGTCGTTCTGGCGGCTGCGGCTACTGCCGGCATGAGCGAATGGGTGGGCCGGCGCTACGGAAACGAGAATTCGACCAAGGCGGCCGCCTGGATTACGTTCCTGATCGTATTCGTGGCGCTTGGCTGGGTGACGCTGCGTGTCCTGTGATCCTCGACTGACGTTTCGTGACAGCCGCTTCGCGGCAACCCGATGAACGCTGTCCTCGACCAGGCGGCGTCCGCGACCGCCGCCAACAATCCGCGCGCGCTCAAGCGCAGCATGCGGGTGATCGGGACGCTGTTGCTCACGCTGTCCTCGGTCACGCCGGCGTCGTCGGTCTTTGTCATCGTGCCGGGCGTGATTCAGCAGGCTGGCACGGGCGCGTTTTTCAGCATGTTTGCCGCGGCGCTTTTGTGTTTTCCGGTTGCTCTTGTCTATGCCGAGCTGTCCTCGGCGTTTCCCATTGCAGGCGGCGAATATTGCATGCTGGGACGCACGCTGGGCGCCGGTTGGGGCTTTGCGATGGTGGGGCTCATTCTCATCGGCAACATGCTGACGCCGGCGGTGCTCGCATTGGGCGCCGGAGTTTACATTGGCGCGGTGATTCCAGGCCTCAACGCTGAGGCGGTCGCGATTGCCATCATCGTGGGCACCACTATTCTCGCCGTGCTTCATATCCGAACCAATGCGTGGGTGACCGGCGTATTCCTGGTTCTGGAGATCATTGCGCTTCTTGTGCTCGCGGGGCTGGGCCTGTTCCATCCGGAGCGTTCCCTGGGCGACCTTGCTCTGCACCCCGTCGCGCTTCAGGACGGGACACTTCGACCCACGCCTCTTGCGTTCATCGGACTGGCCTCAGCGGTGTCGGTTTTCGCCTATTACGGCTTCAGTTCCGCTGTCTATTTTACGGAGGAGATGCACGAAGCGCCGCGTCTCATCGGCCGCACGATCCTGTGGGCCACTGTCATCACCGTGCTCACCGAACTCGTGCCGGTCACGGCAGTGCTTATCGGCACGCCCGATCTGAAATCCCTGATGGGGTCGTCGAGCCCGTTCAGCGATTTTGTTCTCGCGCGCGGCGGGCATATTCTGAACGCCGCAATCAGCCTTTCGATAGCGCTGGCCATCATCAACGCCGTGCTGGCGACCCTGCTTCAGAATGCCCGGTTCCTCTTCTCGACCGGCCGCGATCTGGCCTGGCACCGCCACATCAACGACGGATTCACCCGCACGCATCCGCGTTTTCACTCGCCCTGGGTCGCAACGCTGGTGTCGGGCGGATCGTCCATACTGATGTGTTCTTTGGGAATGAATCTGCTGCTCGTGCTCACGGGCACGGGCATCGTCCTGACCTATGCCGGCGTTTGCGCCGCCACGTTGGCCGGCCGGCGCAACGGCACCACGGCGCACGCGGCGTTTCGCATGAAGGCCTATCCGCTCATACCGATCATTGGGCTGATCGGGTTCGCCGGCATTCTCTACACGAGCTGGCTCGATCCCGATGTCGGCCGCCTCAGCCTGATCGCGAATCTCGTCGTCATCGCGCTGTCGCTGGTCTACTACCTACTCGTCCTAAGGAAGGGCGATGGATGGGTTCTTCGCGGCCCGGCAGACTAGCCTGGGCGAAGGGGGACGGGGCATGACAAGCATTTCGACGCAGCCCAAACGAGGCGAACTGCTCCACATTCTGGGAGCAACTTTCGGCATCGCTGTCGCGGTGGGTGCGATGATTGGCGTCGGAATTCTGCGCGCGCCGGCATCGATCGCGCGCGACGTTCCGGACATCTGGCTGATCCTGGCGCTGTGGGCCGTGGGGCTGATCCATGCGGGCCTCGAAGCCAACGTCATCGCCGAGCTCGGCACCACGCTGCCGCGCGCAGGCGGCCCCTATGTCTACGTGCATCGCGCCTTCGGCGACATCGCGGGATTGATCGTCGGCTGGACGCTGTGGATGCAGAGGCTCGCCGCGATTGCCGCCCTGTCGGTGGCCTTTGCCGACTTCCTGGCCTTGATATGGCCGGCCGCCGGCAATGCCTTGCCTGCGATCGCAGTGGCGATGCAGCTCGCAATGTTCGGCATGAACTATTTCGGTCTGCGTGAGGGGCGCGCCATACAGGAGAGCACGAGCTTCCTGAAAGGACTTGTGCTCATCGGATTCTGCATTGCAGCGTTTGTGATTATTGCGCCTTTTCACGCGACCGCGGTCACCACCCCGCGCTTGTCGTCGCTCATAGGCTTCGGCGGACTGGTTGCCGCATACCAGCTCATCGTCGGCGCCTATGCCGGTTGGTACGAGCCCGCCTTTTTTTCCGAGGAATGCGCCGATTCCGGTCGCAGTCTTCCGCGGGTGATGGGAGTGGGCTTGCTTCTGACCGCGATTCTTTACATTGGGGTCAACGGCGCGCTCCTCCATGCGCTCGGTCCTCAGGGCGTCGCGCAAAGCACTCTGCCGTTCACGACCGTGCTCGCCAGAATCGGTGGAGCGTATGCAGGCATGGCCGTCGCCCTGTTTGCCATTGTGAGCGTGGCCAGCTGCTCGAATGCGGCTGTGATGAGCGCACCGCGCGTCTTGCTGGCACTGTCGCGCGATCGGCTGCTTCCGGCCGCTTTTCAAAACGTCAACAAGGGAGGCAGCCCGACCGTCGCCATCGCCGTGACGGCAGCAGGCACAATTGCTGTGGCCTTGAGCGGATCCTTCACGCTCGCCTTCGGGCTCATCGCTACTCTGCAGGCTGCCGCCTTCATTCTCGTCATTCTTTCGCTCTTCGTGCTCAGGCGGCGCGAGCCGGATCTGGTGAGGCCGTTTCGGGCCATCGGCTATCCTTTTCTTCCGGCGATCGTGCTCATGATCGATTTCGGCCTGTTGCTCCTGTTTCTCAACGCGAACTGGATGGGCGGTCTCTACGCCGGAATCATGTGGCTCCTCTGCATTCCCTTCGCGCTGATCGCCCGGCGCGCACGACGCCTCGTTCCCGTTGCAGATGCAGTGTGATATTCCCGCCCGGCGTCTTGCGCCGGGGGATCACATGATGAGTGCCGAGCCGGTGGTTCTCTGGACCGCTACCGTTACTCTTCTTATTGGATTATTTTATTTTTTTACGGCGTTCAGGGTCGGCAATATGCGCCAGAAGCACAATATCCGCGCGCCGGCCACGAGTGGGCATCCCGAATTCGATCGCGCCTATCGCGTACAGCTCAACACGCTCGAACAGTTGGGAATCGTCCTGCCTTTCCTGTGGGTGGCAGCCTTTTATCCGATCGGCTGGGCATGGCTTGCGCCGCTGGTCGGCCTCCTCTGGATCGTTTCCCGCATCATCTATCGCGTGGGCTACATGGCCGATCCCGGCAAGCGTTTACCGGGCGCAATGCTGGGTGGCCTCTGCAATCTCGCGCTTTTTGTCATTGCGGCCGTCGGCGTCGCGCGAATCTGGCTCACCCCGCATGCGATGTAACCGCGATGCCTGAAGACCGCTTCACCCGGAGGGACGTCGCCGCTCTCGCAGGCACGGCAGCTGCGTTGCTTGGCGCAACGTCGGCAATGGCGCAAACCGAAATCGCCGGAGAAATTTCGCATGCGAACGCGGCCATTCATCAGGAGGTTTCGTTCACGGCGAATCCTGCGCGTCTCTATCGGGCGCTGACAGTGAGCGATGCGTTCGACAAAGTCGTGCGCCTGAGCGCAGCGATGAATTCCGGCATGAAAAAGGTATTGGGCTCAGCGCCGACCATGATCGACGCGCAACCGGGCGGCGCCTTTTCGCTCTTCGGCGGCTATATCACCGGGCGATTTCTCGAGCTCCATCCCGATACGCGCATCGTACAGGCTTGGCGCGCCGCGAGCTGGAATACGGGATTGTTTTCGGTGGCCCACTTTGTTCTGATGCCGTGGGAAAACGGCACGAAACTCGTTTTCGATCACACGGGATTTCCAAACGAAGCGGCCGAACATCTGGCGCAAGGCTGGCACATCAATTACTGGAAACCGCTGGCGAAATCTCTGGCATAAAGCAAGTACATGATTCCCTACGCATTCAACTATCATCGGCCGAAATCTCTCTCGGAGGCGCGGACGATGTTCCGCGCCTTGACCGATGCCAAATATCTCGCGGGCGGCCAAACGCTCATTCCGGCGATGAAGTTGCGCCTGGCCGCGCCCAAAGACCTCATCGATCTTCGGCACATCGACGGTCTGTCTTTCATTCGCGCGGGCGAGACGCTTGCCATCGGCGCCGGAACGACTCATGCAGAAGTCGCCGAATCCGATGAAGTGAAGGCGAAGATTCCCGCACTCGCCGCCCTCGCCGGATCGATCGGAGATCCGGCGGTACGCCATCTGGGAACGATTGGCGGCTCCCTCGCCAACAACGACCCGGCGGCGGACTATCCAGCGGCGGCACTGGCTCTCCATGCGAAAATCCGGACGACCGCCAGAACCATCGATGCGGACAACTTCTTCACCGGCATGTTCGCAACCGTGCTCGAAGCGGACGAGATCGTCACCGGGATCGAATTTCCCGTTCCCGAGCGCGCGGGCTACGCCAAATTTCGCAATCCCGCTTCGCGCTACGCCATTGCGGCGGCGTTCGTGTCGTACAACGGATCGGAGGTCCGCGTCGCGGTCACTGGCGCGGGACCCTGCGTCTTCCGGGTCGCGGAAATGGAAAAGGCGCTTGCCAAAACGTTCGCGCCGGAAGCGATTGCGGATGTGAAGGTGCCGGACGACCGACTCAATTCCGATTTGCACGCCTCGGCCGAATACCGCGCCCACCTCATAACCGTGATGGCCAAGCGCGCCGTCGCAGCGGCGAACGCGTAAGGGCATTTTGGCCCGTCGGCCTCCACCGTCTCGCACGCAAAGGGCGCGCTCGCCACCTCTCCCACTGCGCTTCGCTCAACGGGGGAGGAAAGCTGAAAAGCGTGCGCCAATTTTCCTCCCCCGCGCGCAGCGCCGCCGGAGGACAAACTCCGCGGCGGAGGGGGCCGAATCCGTCAATTCGAGCTCAACGCGATCCAACCTTCTACAAGCATCTCCTTCCCCAGTCCGAGACAGCCGCAGAAAAACGCGGCCATCTTGCACATCTTGAATCTGGCCAACCGCAATCGTTCCCGGCGCGAAGAACCCCTTGATGCCCCTCTCCGCAACGCGCAATCGCGCTCGGGCGTTATCCAGCGACAGAGCATCAAGATGGTCACGACGGAAAAGCGGACGCGCGACGAGACCAAAACCTCGTCCACCAGGGTTGCCTGGGTCTTCGCCATGCGCATCTGGTCCGAAATCTCGGAAGACCGCATCCTCACGATCGCCGGCGGAGTGACATTCTTCGTTTTGCTCGCGCTGTTTCCGGCGATCGCCTCGGTGGTGTCGCTCTACGGCCTGTTCGGCCATCGCGCCACCATCGTTCACGATCTCGACTACGTCTCCGGCTTCCTGCCGGGCGGCGCTCTCTCTGTTCTAAAGTCGGAATTGAACCGCTTGGCCGCGCAGAAGACGGCGCAATTGAGCTTTGCGTTCGCGGGCAGTTCGCTCGTTGCCTTGTGGAGCGCGAGCGGCGGATTTAGCGCGGTGACCGAAGCGCTGAACGTCGCCTACGAGGTCCGCGAGACGCGAAGCTTTCTGCGCCTGACCGCCGGCGCGCTTGCGGCCACAGTGGCTGTGATCTGCGCGGGCGCCGTCGCCATGGCTCTGGGATTGTGGGTGCCGGAATTGGTGGCGCGTCTGCCGGGCGCAGGCGCCATCGCCGGCGCGTTCCGCATTGTGGTCTGGCCGCTCTCATTTGGGTTCTGTGTTCTGATTCTCGACGTCATCTATCGCTACGGGCCAGACCGTAAACATGCGCGATGGCGGTGGATCAGTTGGGGCGGCGCGATCGCATCGCTTCTCTGGCTGCTCGGAACGGAGCTGTTCGGCTGGTACGTCCAGAATTTCGGCAGCTACAACCGCGTCTATGGCGATCTTGGCGCGGCTGTCGGATTCCTCACCTGGATCTGGTTGTCGCTCGTGATCATGCTGCTCGGCGCGGAGATCAATTGCGAACTGGAAGGGCGCAACCGCGCAGCAAGACGAGCGGGATAGACCTGCGTGTTTTAAAAAGAAAGCCCCGCGGGCGCGGGGCTTTTTTTCATTGAGAATCGCCGCGTCTCCTAAGGCCGCGTCAGGCCTTTGAAATCGCCGATGATCTTGGCATCGTAAGGCGCGTAGAGGCCCTGTTGGGTGTTGGTGGTGCCGTAGCCGATCACATTGAGATTGCCATACTGCTTGAGAAGTCTTCCCTTCTTGTCGACGATGATGACGCGATTGTTGAACTGGTCGCTGATGACGAAAGTCTGGCCTCTTCCCGCGACGGCGCGCGTCGGCAGAGGATTGGGATTGCTGCCGATCTGCGTATTGGTGAAATATTGGAAGAGGACGTTGTCGCCCGTGTCCAGCGTAATGACACGGTTGTTGTTGCTGTCCGTCACAAGAAGTTGGTGGTTGGGCAAGAGACTGGCGAAAGCGGGTCCGCTCATTGTTCCCATCGCGGTATAGGTCGCCACGACATTCAGCGTCGCCTTGTCCACCTCGATGACGCGGTTGTTGCCTTCGTCGGCGATCAGCACGTCGCCGTTCTTGAGCAGCTCGGCGGAGTTGGGGTTGTTCAGCTGGTCGAAGCCGTTGCCGGACACGCCCGTGGTTCCGTATTGCCAGAGGATGTTCAGGTTCTGATCGACCTGGATCACGCGCTGGTTGCCCTGATCCGTGATGTAGACTGTCTTGTCGGGTGCATAGGTCGCCTGCACGGGGGCGCTGAGCTGATCGGGGCCGAAACCGTTGACCCCGAACTGCCCGTATTGCCAGACGATGTTGCCGTTCGCATCCACCAGGATGACGCGGCTGTCCACGCATCCGGCCGGGCAATTCGGGTCGACGCCCGCCGGGATTCCCGTTCCCGCCATCAGCGTGTCAGTGCCGACGCGCTCGGTATCGTTAACGCCCAGAATGGAATTGGCGGAGAAATCGGTGGGGCCAAGGCCCCAGGACCACACAATGTTGCCGTTCTTGTCGGTTTCGATCACCCGGTTGTTGAACTGGTCGGCGGTCAGAAGATTTCCCGGATGATTGAACATTGCCGGATTGCGGACGGAACCGGCCAAAGCCTGCAGACCCGGTAAGGAGATTGCGCAGAAAACCAGCGCCCCAGCCACGAGACGATGCATTTTCATGGTCTTGTTCCCTCTTGGAGGCAAGCGGACGCGGTCATCCGCGCGGCGCTCGATCGGTTGACATCTATAACGACGCTCCAACGGTTCATTTTATTCCCATGCCTCTTTTGATGGCAGGACGCCGCCGTGCCCCCTTGACCGGTACCGTCAAATGACAATATTAATCTCGTCATGAGACGAATGATGAAAAGGCAGCCTGCCCGCAACCGCTTCGCGCCGGAGAGCGGCGTTCAGACCTTCGCAGATACCGGGAGCCGAAGCCGCTTGTCGGCGACCGCAGCAAAAGCCTTCGCCCGGCTTGCAAAAGTGTGGCAACTCTCCAACGCCGAATCGGCGGCACTGCTCGGCGTTTCCCAGAGCACATGGGAACGGCTGAAGCGCGGCGAGCGGAGCGAACCCCTGTCGCAGGATCAGCTGACGCGTATTTCGGCCCTCGTCGGAACTTTCAAGGGCCTGCACCTGGTGTTTGCGGACGCGATGGCGGACCGTTGGCCGCGGCTCGCCAACACCGGTCCCTTGTTCGGCAACCGGCGGCCGATCGACGCCATGATCGAGGGTGGAATTCCGCGCATGCTCGAGGTGCGCCGTTACGTCGATGCTGTCCGCGGAGGAATCTGAACGGCGAAAGGTAGACGGCATCCCGGTTATCAGGGGCGCTTTTCCGCGCACCGTCCGGCTGGTGGCGACTGCGCGCCTCCGCGACTCGGTGCTCAAATCACTCGTCGATTCGGCGGACGAGCGTGCCGAACTCGCCGAAATCGAATCGGCAACGAGTGCGAGGCTCCTCGCGCAGGAGCATGGCCTGCCCGCCATCGGCGCCCGGGGGTTTGTCCATGGCGTGCCGCACGAGGCCTTCATCAATGCGAGCTTCGCCTATGCGAAGCCGGTCGAGCTGAACCGGTTCAACGGGCCCGAGCGCGGCGCCTGGTATGCCGCGCTTGCGGTGGAGACCTGCCTTGCCGAAGTCTCCTTCCACATGACGGAGTTCCTCGCGCAGACGCCCGAGTTTCGCGCCGTCGTCGATTTCGCCGAGCTCTTCGCGAGTCTTGCCGGAGAATTCGTCGATCTGCGCGCAGTGCCCCATCACCCCGGCATGAATCCCGATCCGGCGAAAGGCTACAAGGCGGGGAACGTGCTGGCGAAAGTGGTCATCGCCCGGGGACTCAACGGGCTCATCTATCCATCCGTCCGCCATGCCGGCGGTACATGTTTTGCGGTGCTGTGGCCGCACGCGGTGCAGTCGGTGGCGCAGGGCAGCGTCTTTCGCCTGACCTGGTCAGGCGATGCCAAGCCTGCGGTGAAGCAGGTGACGCAGTAGGACCGGCGAGTCCCGGGCGAGCATGCTTTGGTTACATGTAACTAGGCACGAGACTAATTGTGGCCACAGCCTCGAAGCTCAAGCCCTCGCGTGTGAAGGTGCGGCAACATCGTGAACGATTGCGCAAGGGTCTGCGCCCAATCCAGATTTGGGTGCCGGACACGCGCTCGCGCGCATTCCGCCCCGAGGCGCATCGGCAGTCCGTTGTCGTCTCGACAAGCACTCATGCGAGAGGGGATCAGGCGTTCATCGACGTCATATCGGCGATCGACTTCGATGACGGCGGCGATGAACGAGGCGCGGCGATATCCGAATCGTCGCCGACGGCAAACCGCACGCGGGCAAGCCGCGGCCCGTGGTTGTCGTGCAGGACGACGGCTTCGATGCGACGAACTCCATTACCATTTGCGCGCTCACGCAGGGATTCACACTCGACGGGCGCAGCGTTCGACACAGGGAGAAGCAACCATGAAGCTCAGTGCCCGAAACCAGATCAAAGGCAGGGTCGTCGAGGTGACGAAGGGCCAGACGACTGCCCATGTCCGCATCGCCATCGGAAATGGTGTTGTGATCACCTCCTCGATCACCAACGAGGCGGTTGACGAACTCCACCTGGTGGTTGGGGATGAAGCGGTTGCGGTGATCAAGGCATCCGACGTCATGGTGGCAAAATGAAAGGCAAGTTCTTTGCGCGCCGGTCTTTTGGTGTCCTGGCTCCGCTTGTGCTCGTTCGCGGCGGTTCGCGAGGTCGTCCGAATGCAGGTTGATTGATTGCAAGACTGACAATAGCCACGATAGGCGCGATTGGTTTTCAGGTGACCGCCATCGGAGCAGCGAACGCATCACGCCACGTGCGGCAGAGTGAGCGAAGATGCACCTTCGCTCAGCGGGTTCAGGTTGCAAGACATCGGCCACATGGCGCGCCACCCGAAGTGGAAGGCGCAGGGTGGCGGAGCCGGAGGGATTCGAACCCTCGATACGGGTTTAAGCCGTATAACGGTTTAGCAAACCGTCGCCTTCAGCCTCTCGGCCACAGCTCCGTCCGGGAAAGTCGACGCTTATCGCACCCCGGCGCCGCGATTCCAACATTTCTCCCCATTTCGGTTCGGGTGTGCAAGCCACGACTCCGCGCGCGGCGAGCGCACGGACGCTGCCTAGAACGCCGGCTTCGGTTTGGGGTCCATCGCCTCGGTGGCCAAATCGCGAATCCTGTCGAGGAGCGAGCCCGAGCGCAGATATCGGAGGTGCGCGGCGAACCGGTCTTCGGCGAGAACCTTCCTGCCGAGGTTGATCTCTTCCTCTTTCATGAGCTGCAACACACGCTTGTCCTCGTCGGCCTCAAGCCAATAGCCGTGTTGGTCTTCGCAAAAATCCATTTCCAGATCGTACAGCCGGTATTGAAAACTCTTCATGAGTTTGCCGCATTGGGGGCATTTGCGGGTGGTGGGCGCGGAGCCAAGCATCAGGCTGCCCTTTTCGTCGTCGCCGAAATCGAAGACCTCGTCCTCGAGCTGCGCCAGCTCCTGGCGACTGAGCCACATTCCCTGGCAGGACGGACAGATTTCCATTTCGACTCCGTCGCGTTTCTTTTGCGCCAATTCGGTGTCGCAGTTCGGGCACTTCATGGAGCCTCCCAATCTTCAGCGGTATCTCGATATACGGCTGCGCAACAATAGCGCGGCGCGTTGCTCCACGACATGGGGATACGCGATCGCCGTTGCCACCCCGAAATCTCCGATCAATCGCGCTGCGGCCGGTCTCGTCTGTGCCGCGATGCTCCGGCCGGACATGCTTGAGTGCTATTGATCGGCGAGGCCAGACGAAGGACAGCACGATTATTGCTATCGTTCGGCATTTGGCGCATTTTCTCTTGCAACCCGGATTGCGCGGGGGCAGCATTGCCTCTCTGGAGCCGGCTCCTGTTTGGGGCGCGCCTCGTAAGTGCGGGCTGGGCGTAAAGGATGAACGGTGCATAAACCGGATCCTTGAGAAAGGTGATCGGAACGAGGCGGAGACTCCGGTGGGACCCATCGGTTGGAAAGGATTTCCGCCATGCAAGTCAGACATATCCTGCGCGACAAGGGACGCGAAGTCGTAACCATCCCGGGCGACGCAACGTTGTCGGAAGCCGCGCGCCTGTTGGCGCGCCGGCACATCGGAGCGGTGGTGGTAAGCGATCGCTACGGCGCACTGGCCGGAATTCTCTCCGAGCGCGACATCGTTCGTGCGGTCGCCGAATATAGCGTGGCCGCCCTTGCCCAGAGCGTGAGCCGGCACATGACGCACGCCGTCTCGACCTGCTCGGAAATGGATTCGGTCGACGAGTTGATGGAAACCATGACGCATGGACGCTTCCGCCACATGCCAGTCGTCGAGGACGAGCGCCTGTGCGGCATCATCTCGATCGGCGACGTCGTGAAAACGCGGATCGCGGAGACGGTGCGCGAAGCGGAGTCGCTGCGCGAGTACATCGCCGCCGGCTGACGCAACGGTCCGGCCGCAGCCGGTTCCGGGGAACATTTGTTGAGTGTGCGCGTTGGCGTTTGGGGCCTCCGCGCGAGGCGAAAGCGTCTCGTTGGCGGGAGCCAAAACGGAGACGCGACCAATGACAAGCAAATCCATTCTACTGGGCGGCGCCTTGAGTCTGGCGCTGACCGGCGCGGCATACGCGCAGGCAGATACCTCGCAGGCGCAAGACACGCAAACCACGCAGACGAAATCCGTGCACAAATCCGTGCACCATGTTCGCCATCACATGAAACATCATGCGACTGCCTATTTGCACCGCTCATCGCCCGGCGAGCGCGAAGCCACGCGCGACCTCAACCAGCAACAGGCCAGCATGGCGCGCCCCGCCGGAGCGGCTTATATGCAAAATGCGTCGCCACCGAGCGCGCCGCCGCCGGGGCAGCCTTACAAAGGCATGTCCTACAATGCTGGCGCGACGCCGGGCGGCGGCAGCCAACCCGACAACGCCCACGTCGTTCCTCATTGAGAGTTCGCGCGCGGGGAACGCGCTCATAGGCGACGCGTTCACATTTGACCATGAGGCCGACGCGCCTCGCGGCAAATCAATGGAAAAGGAGACGCATCATGAGATGCAAACCGATCCTGCTCAGCGGCGCGGTCGTGCTGGCCCTATCAAGCATGGGGGGCGCGGGCCTCGCGCAAACGACCACGCCGGGCACCGATCAGATCAATGCGGGTCAGCAACCCGCACAGCAGGCGCAGCCGGCACAGCCGGCGGCCGATCAATCGTCAACATCGTCAACCAAGTCGGCAACAAAGACGACTCACCATCATCGTCATCACGTGCGGCATCACGCGTCGCGGAGCGCATCTCTGCACGCACCTTCGTCGCCCTCCGAAAAACAGGCGACGGCGCAACTGAACGAGCAGCAGGCCGCGCAAAACGGCGGCGGAACCCAATCGGCGCAAGCACAGCCGGGTGCATCGGGCGCGGCCCCGCAATCGGCGCAGCCAGGCAGCGAAACGAATCCGCAGGGCACCCCCGCGGGCTATACCCAGCCGCAGAACGGGCAGCCGCAAAATGCCCAGCCTGCGCAGCCGCAGAACGCGCAGCCCGGCACGGAGCCGAGCAGCGGCATGCAGAACACAAGCACTCGGCAGCCGGCACAGGGTACCGAGCCCAGCAATAACGGCATGCAGAACACCAATGCGACGCAGCCGCCGCAGGGTACCCAGCCGAGCAACGCGGGACCCTACACCCAACCGGCCAACGGTACTCCGCCGGGCGCGCAGAGCAACGATCAAAACATGCAGAACATGCAGCAACAGCAGCAACCCCAGACCAGCCCGCCGGGCCCCAGTCCCTGACGGTTCTTTCGACACGCCCGGGATGAGCGAAACGGCTCGTCCCGGGCGTTTCATTTCCGGAAAAGGTGTTTCGCTCCCACACGTTCTTGCGTGTGTGAAGCAACCCGCGCCGACCGCGCACGTTCTAGCGATAGGAGATCTCCGGGACGAATCCCGGAGAAGAACAAGAGCGCGAGGACAGCGCCGATGAATGGCAGGCACAATCATCGCCACCGTGGCGCTTTCCTGGCCATCGCGGGATTCGCAGTGACATGCGCGCTGCTTGCGACATTCGTGGCAAGCGCCCAAACGGCGGGCGTGACGCCTGCTGCGCCCGGTACACCTTCGACCAGCACGCCGGCGAAGACACCGCAAGCTATGCCCTCAACCGGCGCGACGGCCATCACACCGCCGAACGCGCCTCCCGCAACGCCGCCAAGTTCGACGCAGGGTGCGCCGCCGGTACCGATCTCGAACTGTGCGCCGTCCGCAATTTCACCGGGAGGCTGTGCGCCCGGTACGACGCCGCCGACCAACACCATGAGCACCCCTCCCGAGACGGCCTATCCGCTGTCCCCGCCACCGCCGGGAACGCCCCAGTAAGCGTCGCGCCGCCGGAACTTGCCGGTTCCGCTCCGCGTTTTGAATGGGAGGGCGTAAGGGAGACAGCCATGCGCATCAGGACTCTCATTCTCTCCGCGACGGCCTCGTTTGCGGTTTCCGCGGGAAGCGCTGCGTTCGCTCAGTCGGGTTCCGGCGATGGCCGTTACGGCAACGGTCCGGCGGAATCCACGCCGCAGGAAATGCAGCAGACCGACGAACTGAACCGGCAAGGGGCGCAGGGGACCACGCAATCGCCCGCCGCGCTCAACGGCTATCAATCGGGTTCGCAGAATGCTCCGGCGAACGATGAAGGCTCTGCGTCCGATGCGCAGGGGCAGCCGAGCAACGCGCAATACAGTCAGTCGCAGGACGAGTATAACGCGCAGCAGCAGCAATATCAGGGCCAGGTGCAGCAATACCGCGACCAGCAGCAACGTTACCGCAGCGACCGCGAGCGCTACTCGCAGGATCTGCGCAATTGGGACCTGGCGCGATATGACTGGAACTACCCGCGCGCCTATGTCTACCACTATGGCGACGCGTACGGGCTGCAGCCGCTGTACCTGATCGCGCAACCGAGCCAGCAGCTCTGGCAGGTGCCGGTCGAAGGCCCGGGAGGACGCTGGGTGGGACGCGTGCGCAATGTCGAGATTGCGCCCGACGGTCGGCCATCGCGCATTGAGATCGCGCTCAACCGTCGTGTCTCGGTGTGGGTGCATCCGGGCAATCTGCGGTTCGATCCGGAATACCGGATTCTCTACACGGATATGACGCGCGACGATTTGTGGAGTATGCCCGGCGCGACGATCGCGTCAGGGCCGTACTGATTCATCGACCCTCCCATTGAGGGAGAGTCGAAATTCTTCTGCGAGCAAGGCGAGAAGAAGAATTTCGGGGAGGGGTAATGCAACCTCACCCATCCCCGAAAATCGCTCGCGCAGAAAAGCGCTCGCAATTTTCGACCTTCCCTCACGGGGAGGGTTGGATTTTCCCCTCATGGTGAGCGTGCCGAACCATGCCGCGCGCGGTATTGAGAGGGCGTGATCCCGTGTTGCGCCCTGAATGCGCGGCACAGATGGGAATGGTTCGCGAAGCCGCAATCGAGCGCGATCTCGCTGATGCCGGTCCGTCCTGCCGCGAGCAGGCGCGCCGCCTGTTCGGTTTTCAGGAGTCTCAGATATTCACCGATCGACATTCCGAAATGACGGCGGAATTCGCGCGCGAGATGGATCTCGTGCCGGCCGGCCGCGCGCGCGATTTCGGCCAGGCCCGGAGAACGGCACGCAGTTTCGTGCAGAAAATCGCGCGCCATGCACAGCCACGCGGGCGGCCGTCCGCGCGCCGTCTCTGCAATGCCGCTTCGGCCGAATGTCCCGACGATTTCGAGAAGCAGCCCCTCGCAGGCCAGTTGTGAAAACCGGTCGTCATTGCCGATCTCCTCAAGCAACCGCTCGCCCAGATGCTGAAACGCCGGCGCATGGCCGCAGGGCGCATCGCGGAGACCGCAATCCGCGAGATAATCGAGCCAGCCTGTTTCGGGCCGGAAGATGATCTGCCGCGCACCCGGGGGGCCGAACACCTGCGAATGCGTCATGCCTGCGGGAAACAATGCGACATGGCCCCTTGCGTAATGCCGCTCGCGTCCGCCGATGCGCTCGAGAAAATCGCCGCCCACCACGATGCTGAACGAAACGGAATCATGTTCGTGCGCAGCCATCGACAGACATGGCGGGTAGTCGCGGACGCCGAGACCGGTACGAACAAGCATGATTTCCTCCGGCGCACTCGCGCGTCCGGACACTAGGTGCGTGTCAGCGCGCTAGGGGCGTGAAAGACGAAACACGCGGCCCATGCCTATTGTGGCCGGCGCCTTGCGGAGTGTCACGCAATGAATTCCATGGCCGCCGTCTGTGTTGCATGTCTCGCGCTAGTTTCGCCCATGGCGGGGCAGGCCATGACGCCACAAGAAGCGCTCAGCTATGAGCGCGCGGGCGACCTGCACTTCTCGCCCGACGGCACGAGGCTCGTCTTCACCGTTAATTCCTATCGCTGGGATTGGCGGCCGCGCCTCAGGATCGTCGATGTCGCCAGCGGCAATGTGCGCGAGGTGACGCCCACCGGGAAATCCGAGCGTGCGCCGCAATACTCGCCCGACGGCAAGACGCTTGCCTTTCTCTCCAACCGGGACGGCAAGACGCAGATCTATGCAATGTCTTCTGACGGCGGCCAGCCACGCGCGCTCACTGCGCACAAATTCGGAGTGGACAGCTTTCACTGGTCGCGCGACGGGCGCGAGATTGCGTTCCTTGCGAAAGACGACGATGCGGCGAGCGAAGGCAGCGGTCCGCAGGTCGCCGACCGCGAGAGCGATCTTTCCCGATTGTGGCTCGTCAACCCGGCGACCAGGGCCGCGCGCAGGCTTGGTGTGAACGGATACCGGATCGATGAATTTCAGTGGCTGGATGCGAGCGATATCCTGATCGCCGCGACCGGCAAACCGCGCGTCGAGGAATCCACGGACGCAATCTACTCCGTCTCGACCAAAGACGGCGCCGTCCGGACGATCGGCCATCCGCCGCAGCCTTTCGATTCGCTTCTCGTCTCTCCGGACGGAAAGAGATTTGCGGTCCGCTCGACGCGCACGATGGGACCAATGGCGCGCGATCTGTTCCTGGGAACGATCGGCGGGAACGATCTCTCAGACGTTTCGGATCCGCCCGGCCTCGCCGTCGCGGAGGCGCGATGGCATGAAGACAATGCGATCTGGCTGCGCGTCGTCGACGGCCTCGTGAACCGCCTGTGGCGGATTGCTCCAGGCGCGCGGTCCGTAGCCGTAGAATTGCCGCTCTCCGTCGCTGCCTTCGATATCTCGCGCTCGGGGCTCCTTGCCTTCGTGGGCGAAGATTTCGGACATCTGCCTGCGCTCTACCTCAGGGACGCGGCCGGTCACCTCCGGCTACTGGCGAAACTGGGCGGGGAGGGCATTCGCCTCGCACCGGCGACGATCTTCAGGACGAAAAGCTTCGACGGCACGGAGATCGAGTCGGCGCTCATGAAACCCGCGGGCGTGCAGGGAAAGCTGCCGCTGGTAGTGCTCGTCCATGGCGGACCATCATCGAATTTTTCGGCGGGCTATGGCTGGGAGACAGCGTGGGCCCAGCTGCTCGCCTCGCATGGCTACGAGGTTCTGATGGTCAACCCCCGCGGCTCGAACGGCTACAGCGAGGATTTCCTCAAGGCCAATCGCGGCGATTGGGGCGGTGGCGATTACAGGGACATCATGACGGTGCTCGACATGGTGATCGCAAAGGGGGACACAGACGCCAGCCGGCTCGGCATCGGCGGCTGGTCCTATGGCGGCGAGATGACCGCCTGGGCGATCGGCCACACGAATCGATTCAAGGCCGCGGTCGACGGCGCAGGCGTCTTCGACCAGCAGGCGGAATTCGAGACCGAAGACGATCCCTCGGGCGACGAATGGTATTTCGGAGACCCGTGGGAGCACGCAGATGTGTTCGCGCGCAATTCGCCGGCGAGTTTCATTCGAAACGTGCGCACGCCCACTC
>DASXMF010000068.1:0-10981 GCA_036495845.1 Rhizomicrobium sp. | reverse complement strand
AATGACGTCAGAAAATGCGACAAGAGATTACCCAACGGCAACATCGACTTCCGTCTAACCAATGCCGATATCGCGGCGTGTATGCACAAGCATGGTTGGGAGTGGAACTAGACGTGGGTTTGCAATCGCGCATATTCCCCCCACAAGGGGAGAGGGGACGCTGTGTCATGAATCAAGCACTATTTGCTGACATCCAAAATGCCAACGTCCAATGCGCTTGCAGGCGAACATTCGCGCGTGGAGTTCCCTCTCCCCTTGTGGGAGAGGGGCCAAGCGCCTGTTCGTCCAACCGCCCCAGAGCGGGTGAGGGGTGAACGATTCTCGCCGATACTGATACTCTAATCCGTGATCTTGTATCCGAGATACCAGCTGAATTGATTGGTCGACGCAGCGTTCTGAATTCCGCGTCCCGCGGAAACGAGCAACTGATCGTGTTCGTCGAGATCATAGGTCGCGCCAACATTGAAACCGGTATTGTCGCGGCCGCCTTGCGTGTTCGCCGTCTGGTGGAAAAGTTCCGCACCGACTACAAGTGCGTCGCCAAGCTTGCGCTGGAGCAACACGCCGGAGAACCAGTAGTTGCGACTGCCGGGAGTGATCCAGTAGCCGCCTCCCGTGTTGATTGTCCAGTTTTCGCCGACATCCTTCTGCAGCCAGAGAGGAAGGAACAGATTCACGCCGGGGCTTGAAAATCCGTTTCGACTCGAGGCGGTGGGGATTTCGACCTGCGGATAGGTGGCGACCTGCGGACGCCAGCCCCGTTCGTCCTCGTCGATGAAGCGGTATTTGACGCCCAGTTCGATATCGGCGGGGCCGAATTTGTCCCCGCCATCGGCCTGGAAGCCGAGCGGCAGCTCAATATGCAATTGCGTATTTTCGAAGCCGCCATAGTTGAATTCCAAGGCGGGCAAAGCGCCTGTCGCCGTGCCCTGCGCGACCGCGCCCATCGTGAAGAACACCGCTTCCCAGCGATGGAGCGGCGGCGGTTCGGGATCGTCGGTGAGATAGGGCGGACCTGCATTCGCGGCCGTCGTGGCCAGTGCGAAGATCAGAATCGCATACCGGTTTGGGAATCGCGAAAGCATGGCCGGGATTTCGCCCGAACGGGATGACGCTGTCATCCCCACCGGCGTGAATCGCGCTATGCTGAGCCTCCATCGGGAGAGGATTTCCATGCGGACAGGTTTCGCTCGTTTGATCATATCGGTTCTGGCCCTCGGTCTTTCGGGGCCGGGTCGCGCCGCGCCTGCGGAAGAGCCCCAGATCGTGATCGACACGTCGCTGGGCGATATCACGTTGATGCTCGACCGGACGCACGCGCCCGGGACCGTCGACAATTTTCTCCGCTATGTGAGCGAAGGCCATTTCGACGGCACGCTCGTCTATCGCGTGGTGCCGGGATTCGTCATCCAGGCGGGCAGCTACGATTCCGCCACGCATCAGCGCCCGGTCCATGATCCCATCCCGCTCGAGGCCAACAATGGCCTGAGCAATCTGCGCGGCACGATCGCGATGGCGCGGGAGGACGATCCCAATACGGCGGCGGCCGAGTTCTTCATCAACCTCGCCGACAATCTGCGCCTCGATCACCACGCCGACGATCCCGGCAACGCCACCGGCTACACGGTGTTCGGCCGGGTGGTCTCTGGCATGGATGTCGTGGACAGGATTGCGGCGCTGCCGCTCGGGGATGGGGGCCCGATGCCCGGCGCCTGGCCGCTCCAGCCGGCGACGATCCGCCAGGTCAGGCTGCTGGAAGCATCGGTTGCGGCTCCTCCTGCGGCAACTCGTCCGCCATCTGCAGCTGCTCCGCCGGGCGATTCGCATTGACAGCTTTTCGGGACTCTATCGGGCGCTGACGGGTATTTCCCGCGGTTTGCCGGGGATTGGACCCGGCAAGAACGGGATGACCGTTATTCGCTTGGGGAAAATCGTCCGGATGTCTGGAACGGCTGCCGAACATAATTGGAATAACGTTTTAATTTCATACTATTAGCTATGCCCTTGCGAACGAGAACAAAACATGCACATTGAACCTTCGAGGCCCCTTGGGATTTGGGGGGCGCTGTGAAATAAGGAGGCGAGCGATGATGAGAGAAGCGGTTTTACGGGTGGTGGCAAGAGAGGAGAAGAGCGATCGGAAGCGGGCGCTCGAGGCAGCGCTGTCGCAGATCGACCGCGCCTTCGGCAAGGGCTCGGTGATGAAGCTCGGTCAGCGCGAAGTGGTCGAAACCGACACGGTGTCGACCGGCTCGCTCGGACTCGACATCGCACTTGGCATCGGCGGTTTGCCGCGCGGGCGCGTGATCGAGATCTACGGGCCCGAATCGTCCGGCAAGACGACGCTTGCCCTCCACGCAGTGGCGGAGGCGCAGAAGAAGGGCGGCATCGCCGCCTACATCGATGCCGAACATGCGCTCGATCCCATCTACGCGCGCAAGCTCGGTGTCGATATCGCCGAGATGCTGATCTCCCAGCCCGACACCGGCGAACAGGCGCTGGAGATCGCCGATACGCTGGTCCGTTCAGGCGGCGTCGATATCGTGGTAATCGATTCCGTGGCGGCATTGACGCCGAAGGCCGAGCTCGAAGGCGAGATGGGCGATCAGCTGCCCGGATTGCAGGCCCGGCTGATGAGCCAGGCCCTGCGCAAGCTGACCGGCTCCATCTCCAAATCGAACTCGCTCGTCGTCTTCATCAATCAGATTCGCATGAAGATCGGCGTGATGTTCGGCAATCCGGAAACCACGAGTGGCGGCAACGCGCTCAAATTCTACGCCTCGGTGCGGCTCGACATCCGCCGCATCGGCGCCATCAAGGATCGCGACGAAGTGATCGGCAACCAGACACGCGTGAAGGTGGTGAAGAACAAGGTCGCCCCTCCCTTCAAGGAGGTCGAGTTCGACATCGTCTACGGCGCTGGCATTTCGAAGGTGGGCGAGCTGATCGATCTCGGCGTCCGCGCCGGCATCGTCGAGAAATCGGGCGCCTGGTTCTCCTACGACGGAATCCGCATCGGCCAGGGCCGCGAAAACGCGAAGCAATACCTCACTCAGAACAAGGACGCGGCCGCCCGCATCGAGGCCCAGATCCGCCAGAACGCGGGACTGATCGCGCAAAGCCTGATGGAGGCGTCGGGCGCAAAGGAAATCGAACCGGCCGTGGTTGCGGCTGAAGACTAGTGTCGTTCCTTGTTGGCATGGGGAACGGCTCCAGAAGGGGCGCCGCTTGCGGCGCCCCTTCGCTTTGAAGGCGGCGCATCATCGGATTGTTGCGGCCCGGCCGTGCAAAGATTGAAGCCGTCGGCACGCCGGCAATAGTGGGCCGTTTCCGGATGGCCGAGAACCGCCCCCGCCATCCTGTCGCTCAGCACATAGGCCGTATCGGGAGCGAGCCCCGTGCGCACAAGCTGCCCCGGGATCGTGACGCAATCGAGAGTGAGAGTCTGCGAAGAGATTCGGCCGACATAGACGCTGTTCAGCGTCATGCCGCCCCGCGCCGCCAGGCGCGCAAATTGGGGCCATGCGTCGAGTCCGACTGGAGTGTCCTGCCCGCACTGGAACGCGGGAAGAATGACAAGATGGCGGTAGCTCGCCGGTAACGCAGTCCAATCTGCTGAAACCAGACGATCGGGATGGTGCACCCTGGCCCAGGCCGCGACGCCATGTGCGACGGGCAGCACGTCGAAATATTGCAAAACCAGAGCGGCGGCGAGCGCCAGGCGCTTTACGGTTGCCGAAGGGACCGTCGCCAATATTCCCGCGATCGCAGCGAGCGTCAGCAGGTAATAGGCCGGCCAGAACAACCGGCCGGATCCGCGGAACGCCTCCAAAATATGCAGAGCGAATTTCGGCAGCGGCACGGTGAAAAGCACGCGATTGGCCAGCGTCACTTCCACGGAAAGCGCCAGCAGAGTGCATAGAATCGAGAGGATGGTGAGCGGCAGAATCGGAGCGGACCACAATTTGCGTATGAGCCCGGGAGCTCTCGCCAATGCGGCGAACAGCAGGAGCAGCACGCCGATTCCAAGATAATCGTAACCCGCAAGCGTCCAGCCATGCACGACGGGGAAGGCTTTGAAGTAAAGCGCCCAGGGCGTTTGCGGGTTGATGGGCGCGAGAAGATTCATGGAGTAAAGCGTGTAGCCGCTCCCGGAGAACGACGACATGCCGGGAACGATGAAACCAAAAACGACAAGCGACAAAATGGTCGCAGAAATCAGCAGCAGGCCCCAAACTGCGCAAGGCACGGCGGATTTCCAGCGTTCGGCGCGAATGGAATTCGAAGGCGGTGTTGTCGGCACCGCCGGCGCGCCGTGCAACGCGCGGGCTTCGGTTTGGCGCAGGTCGCACGCGCGAACAATCGCGGCTGCACCGATCATGTTTGCCATCAGCGCGAAATAGGGTTCGATCGCCGCGGCGATCGCCGCGAGAAGCACGAATGGCCCCAGATTGCCGCGCAGCGTTTTTTTGTCCGACAGCGCGAAGTAGTAGTAGACGCAGGCGAGAACGATCCACTGCGACAGCAGCGCGAAATGTCCGTACAGCTCCTTTGTCAGCACGGGCGCCAGGAGAAAAAATGCGCCGCCAAGCAGAGTGACGATCCGATCGTTTTTCGCGAAGAGCGAAGTCAGTCTGAGTCCGAAATAGGCCTGCAGAACAAAACACGCGACGGCGTACAATCCGAGATATTGAAAATTCGCCGGAAGAAAGGGAGAAAGGAGGTGAAGCGGCGTCCCGACGAGCGGAATGATATCGAGATAGGATGCGGAAACGCCCGTCGGATAATCGAGCCGGGTGATCCAGGTCGGCGGGAATTGCCATATCGTCTCGTGCCGGAGAAACTCCCAGCCGATTTGATAATCGGCCGCGTCTCCGGAAAGCCACGTCAGGTTCAGGGGATTGATCTCCCGCCATCCCACCAAAAGCAGGACGTCCAGGAATCCCGCGGCGGCGGCGATGGCGGCGAAAAAAGGATTCCAACTTCGCTCGGACAATTGCCTGAGGAATCTCGCCATCGTCGTACCTCAAGGCGCGCATCGCCGAACGAAGGGCCGACTCGGCGTTTCGGCACATACAAGCTCTAGGCCAAGCAGGCATCGAAGTGAACGGTGCGACTTTGTTCCAAGGAGCCCCTGAATGCTCCGGCGCAGCTCGCGCGCTAATCCGCGCCGGATGGCGGTTCTGGACACCGAATCGCGCGGAAGGCTACAAACCCCGCATGAGCAGCCTGTCCGAAATCCGTTCCACCTTTGTGGAGTTTTTCCGCGCGCGCGGGCATGAGCCCGTGCCGTCCTCGCCGCTGGTGCCCCGCAACGATCCGACGCTGCTCTTCACCAATGCCGGGATGGTGCAGTTCAAGAACGTCTTCACCGGCCAGGAAAAGCGGCCTTATTCACGTGCGGTCTCGGTGCAGAAATGCGTGCGCGCGGGAGGCAAGCACAACGATCTCGACAATGTTGGTTACACGGCGCGCCATCACACCTTCTTCGAGATGCTGGGCAATTTCTCCTTCGGCGATTATTTCAAGGAGGAGGCGATTGCGCTCGCCTGGGATTATGTACGCAAGGTCGCTGGCCTCGAGAGCGATCGGCTCTGGGTCACGATCCATCCCTCCGATGACGTGGCCCGCGAATTGTGGCGCAAGATTTCCGGCCTGCCCGATTCACGCATCGTCGGTCATGCGGACAATCTCTGGGCGATGGGGCCTGTCGGGCCCTGCGGCTATTGCTCGGAAATCTTTTTCGATCAGGGCGAGCGGGTGCAGGGCGGGCCGCCGGGAAGCGCCGACGAGGATGGCGACCGTTTCCTCGAATTCTGGAACCTCGTCTTCATGCAGTTCGAGCAGGTGGACGCCTCGACGCGGCTCGAATTGCCGCGGCCGTCGATCGACACCGGAATGGGGCTCGAGCGCATCACCGCGATCCTCCAGCACGTCACCGACAATTACGACATCGATCTGTTCCGTCACCTGATCGCGGCGTCGGTGGAATTGTCGGGCGCGCCGGCCAAGGGCGCGCATGCCGCAGGCCATCGCGTCATTGCCGATCATCTGCGCGCCAGCGCCTTTCTCGTCGCCGACGGCGTGCTGCCCTCCAACGAGGGCCGCGGTTATGTGCTCCGCCGCATCATGCGCCGCGCGATGCGGCACGCCCACCTTCTGGGTTCGAAGGAGCCACTCCTCTACCGGCTGCTTCCGGTGCTGGTCGCCGAAATGGGCGGCGCCTATCCCGAGCTGAAACGCGCCGAAGCGCTCACCTCCGAAACGCTGCGGCTTGAAGAATTGCGCTTCCGCGAGACTCTCGCGCGCGGATTGAAGTTGCTCGACGAAGCAAGCTCGGGATTGTCGCGCGGCGACCGCCTGCCGGGTGCGACCGCATTCAAGCTCTACGACACCTATGGGTTTCCGCTCGATCTCACCGAAGATGCGCTGCGGCAGCGCGGTATCGGTGTCGACACAGACGGATTTGCTGCGGCGATGGAGCAGCAGCGCGCGGATGCCCGGCGCGCATGGGCAGGTTCCGGAGAATCGGGCACCGACACGCTTTGGTTTGCGCTGCGCGAAGAACTCGGCTCGACGGAGTTTCTGGGCTACGACACCGAGGAGGCCGAGGGCACCATCACGGCGATCCTCAAGGATGGCGCGCGCGCGAAAAGCGCCGCGGCCGGCGAGACCGTCCGTATCCTGACGAATCAGACGCCGTTCTACGCCGAATCCGGCGGTCAGATCGGCGATCGGGGCGCGATGTTCTCCGCCAGGGGCGGCGAAGGCCGGGTGATCGACACCGAGAAGAAGCTCGGCGCGCTCCACGTCCACGTGGTGGAAATGGATCGCGGAGCGCTTGCTCTGGGCGATGTCGTCGAATTGCGGGTCGACGGCGAGCGCCGGCGCGCGACGCGGGCCAACCATTCGGCGACGCACCTCCTTCACGCCGCACTGAAGCGCGTACTGGGCGCCCATGTTTCGCAGAAGGGTTCGCTCGTTGCGCCCGACCGGCTGCGCTTCGACTTCAGCCATCCCAAGGCCGTCACGCCGCAGGAACTCGAGCGCATCGAATCGGAAGTCAACGCGGTCATCCGGCAGAATTCGGACGTCGCCACGCGGCTGATGCCGACGCGCGACGCGATCGACGCGGGGGCGGAAGCTCTTTTCGGCGAGAAATACGGCGACGAAGTGCGCGTTCTGACCATGGGCGAGATGGGGCCAAAACCGTACTCCGTCGAATTGTGCGGCGGCACGCATGTGCGCAGACTCGGCGATATCGGTCTTTTCACCATTCTCTCGGAAGGCGCGGTGGCGTCGGGGGTGCGGCGTATCGAGGCCCTGACCAGCGAGGGCGCGCGGCTTTATCTGACGCGGCAGGCGGAAATCGCGCGCAACGCCGCGGCCGAACTGCGGACGAGTCCGTCCGAGTTGCCGCAGCGCGTGACGCAATTGGCGGACGAGCGCAAGAGAATCGAACGCGAACTCGCAGAGGCACGGCGCGCGCTTGCGCTTGCCGGACCCTCGCGGGCAAGCGACGGCGCGGAAACGCGCGAGATTGCCGGTGTCAAGGCGATGCTGCGCGTGGTGGATGGCGTGAGCGCCAGGGATCTGAAGAGTCTCGCAGACGACGCCAAGGCCAAACTCGGCTCGGGCGTCGTCGCACTGATTGCGGTGGCCGACGGACGTGCGTCGATCGTCGTCGGCGTCACCGACGATCTCAAGAACCGCATCGATGCGGTCGATCTGGTGAAGAGCGGTGCGGAAGCTCTGGGCGGCAAGGGCGGCGGCGGCCGCGCCGATCTGGCGCAGGCCGGCGGCCCCGACGGTGCAAAGGCGGACGAGGCACTCGCCGCGATCGAGCGCCGCCTCGCGGCCCTCGCGCCCGCGGTGTAAATCGAAATCCTCAACCTGCCCCTTCCCCGGCCTTCGGCCGGACCTCCCCCACGCAAGCGCGGGGGAGGAAAACGGCGAGCGTTGACGGCCGGACTCCTCCCCCAAGTTCTTGGAGGAGGTGCTGAGCGAGCCCGACTTTAGCCGGGCGAGACGAGGCGGAGGGGGCACTTCAAATCGCGCCCTTCAAGCAAACGGTCCCTTCGCGAAGACGCAGATCTTGTTGCCGGTCGGATCGCGCAGATAGGCACCGTAGAAATCTTTCGAATCGGCCGGCCGGGGCCCCGGCGCGCCTTCGTCCTTGCCGCCGCTCGAAAGCCCGGCGTCATAGGCCTTGCGCACCTCGTCTTTCGAGTGGGCGACGAAGGCAAACATCGAGCCGTTGCCTACGGTGGCCGGCTTGCCGTCGTGCGGCGGACAGACATAGACCGTGTGGCTGTCTTCGTCCTTGCGCCCGTAGCCGATCCAGCCGCCATCGGTGAATTTGCGCTCATTGCCGATGGCGCCCATCACCGCATCGTAGAATCTTCCCGATGTGTCGACGTCCAGTGCGCCGATGGTCACATAACCGATCATCACTGCCTCCCGAATTTGCCGTCGCGCACCTTAGCATAGTGAGAGAACGAAGCAAGAACATTCCTGCAAGCGCGATCTGCGCCGCGCGCATGGCATCCCTCATGGTTCGACAGGCTCACCATGAGGAATTTCCTCATCCTGAGCCCGTCGAAGGATGAGATGCTCGCGAGCGCAGCGAGCGCTAGCGCATCGCCGCTTTCAGATTCTCATCCACCTTGTCGAGGAAGCCCTCGGTCGTCAGCCAGCCCTGCTCGGGCCCGACCAGCAGCGCCAGATCCTTGGTCATGAAACCGGCTTCCACCGTTTCAACGCAAACCCGCTCGAGCGTGTGCGCGAACCGGTTGAGCGCCTCGTTGCGGTCCAGCTTGGCACGATGGGCGAGGCCACGCGTCCAGGCAAAGATCGAGGCGATCGAATTCGTCGATGTCGCATGGCCTTTCTGATGTTCGCGGTAATGGCGCGTGACGGTGCCATGAGCGGCCTCCGCCTCGACGATTTTTCCGTCGGGCGTCATCAGCACGCTCGTCATCAGGCCGAGCGAACCGAATCCCTGCGCGACTGTGTCCGATTGCACGTCGCCATCGTAGTTCTTGCAAGCCCAGACATAGCCGCCCGACCATTTGAGCGCCGAGGCAACCATGTCGTCGATCAGCCGATGCTCGTAGGTCAGACCGGCAGCCTTGAAGCGCGCCGCGAATTCCGCATCGAAAATCTCCTGGAACAGATCCTTGAAGCGGCCGTCATAGGCTTTGAGGATCGTGTTTTTGGTCGACAGGTAGAGCGGGTATTGGCGCGTGAGTGCGAAATTCATCGAGGCGCGCGCGAAATCGCGGATGGAATCGTCGAGGTTGTACATGGCGAGCGCCACGCCGGAGCCCGGAAAGTCGAAGACATCGTGCTCGATTTTCTGCCCGTCCACGGCCGTGAAGACGAGGCTGAGGCGGCCCGGTCCCGGCACGCGGAAATCGGTGGCGCGATACTGGTCGCCATAGGCATGGCGGCCGATGACGATGGGCTTGGTCCAGCCGGGCACCAGCCGCGGCACGTTCCTGCAGATGATCGGCTCACGGAAGATCACGCCGCCCAGAATGTTGCGGATGGTGCCGTTGGGCGATTTCCACATTTTCCTGAGCTTGAATTCTGCGACGCGCGCTTCGTCGGGCGTGATGGTGGCGCATTTGACACCCACGCCCACCCGCTTGATGGCTTCGGCGGCGTCGATCGTCACCTGGTCGCCCGTCGCGTCGCGGTGCTCGATGCCCAGATCGAAATATTCGAGCGTGAGGTCGAGATAAGGCAGGATCAGCTTCCTCTTGATCAGCTCCCAGATGATCCGGGTCATCTCGTCGCCGTCGAGCTCGACGATGGGATTGGCGACTTTGATCTTGTCCATGGATATCCTCGGGCGAAACGGCGCCCGCTATAGCGGGGGCGCCGGATCGGGTCAAAGAAGAATGAGATTCATCACCGGATTCGAAATGGAATGATCGCGCCAGCAATCGTTCTCTCCCACCCCCAGCTCGGCGAAAACATCGGCGCCGCGGCGCGGGCGATGGCGAATTTCGGTCTTTCGGATCTCCGCCTTGTAGCGCCGCGGGCCGGCTGGCCGAACGCCAAGGCCGTCGCCATGGCGGCCGGCGCCGTCGAGGTCGTGGAAGGCGCGCGCGTGTTTGAAGGTGTGGCGCAGGCGCTCGGAGAGCTGCACTACGTTCTGGCGACCACCGCGCGCGAGCGTGGAACCGCAAGAGAAGTTCTGACGCCCGCGGAAGCTGCGAATCGGTTGCGTAGCGCGGCGGCGCGCAACGAACGAACCGGCATCCTGTTTGGAAACGAGCGCGCGGGGCTCGACAATGACGAGATCTCGCTCTGCGATGCGGTGATCACGATCCCGACGGCCGAGTTCGCCTCGCTCAATCTCGGACAGGCAGTGTTGATCGCAAGCTACGAATGGTTCCGTGCAGGTGATGCAACGCGACCCGCGCGTCTGGAGCATGGACCACTCCAGCGCAAGCCCACGCGCGAAGAATTGCTGCAATTGATCGAGCATCTGGAGCGCGAATTGCTGGCGAGCGGATTCCTCTACCCGCCCGACAAGGTCGATGCGATGTGCCGCGCCATCCGCGCGACGCTTCATCGCGCGCACCTAACCTATCAGGAAGTGCAGACGCTGCGTGGCATGATCGTCGCCCTCGCCAAAGGAAAACATCGCGTCAAGAAGCACTCTTCGACGAGCACGGAGTGAGGGAGCCACCAGAGGTTCACCGCCAAGACGCCAAGACGCCAAGAAATAATCACAATGAGGCGGTGAGACAGCGAGAAGGAGATGGCGCGCGAGGCGCGCACGAGTCCTCACTGCCTCACTGCCTCATTGTGAAACTGCCTTTTCGCTTTGGCGGCTTGGCGCCTTGTAAGTCGGATTTTGCTACATCGGCTATAGTGGTTGATGCGGTGGCGGACGGAAGACCGGTTGCGCCCTGGGCAGCAAAGCCCGTCGCCAAGCACGGGTCTTCGTCCGCCGTTCCATCGAACC
>DASXMF010000067.1:0-22938 GCA_036495845.1 Rhizomicrobium sp. | reverse complement strand
TTGCCGACGCAAACGATTGCAGCAGACGAACGGTAAGGTTTTCGTAGCTTGTGCTTCAAAGCTATGGATGCGCCATATGCGAATCCCAGCGGCGTCATTGCACCGGCAATGGCGCGCGAGCCGATATCGTCGCGTGACCAGAAA
This sequence comes from Rhizomicrobium sp., assembly GCA_036495845.1. Classification (GTDB taxonomy): domain Bacteria; phylum Pseudomonadota; class Alphaproteobacteria; order Micropepsales; family Micropepsaceae; genus Rhizomicrobium. The sequence goes on along the minus strand of DASXMF010000067.1, from coordinate 22,794 downwards.
TCAGGCGGGCGCATGAGCGAGCATCGCCTCGATCGCCACATGCGTTTTCTCGAGCGCGCCGCCAAGCGCCGCCGCCGCTTGCGCCGCCGCAATCCCGGCCGCCCGCGCCGCGTCACGATCGGTGAGCCAGCGATCGGCCGTATCGACAATTTCCGCGCAACAATGCACGCGCCCGGTTCCCTGGGCCGCCAGGATCGATTGGTAGGCGGCGGTAAAATTTTCCGTATGAGGGCCAGCCATCACCGCGCGCTCGAGCTTGGCCGCTTCCAACGGATTCTGCCCGCCATGTCCAACGAGACTACCGCCGACGAAGGCAAATTGGGCTATCCGGTATAAGAGCGGAAGTTCGCCGATTGTGTCGGCGACATAGACCGCCGTGTCGGACCGGGGCAAGAATCCCTCCGAACGCCTCAGGGCATTGCGGGTGCCGCAAAGCATGGCGATCTCCGCGCCGCGATCCGGGTGGCGGGGCGCGATAATGGTCAACAGATCCGGATGCCTGCTGCGTAGCGCGTCGTAAGCGGGCAGAATCGTTTCGTCTTCACCCGGATGGGTGCTGGCTGCCAGCAGAATCGGCCGCCCCGCCACGGCCTGTTCCATTGCCGTCAGTTTCTCCGGATCCGCAGACTCGGGTGGCGCATCGGCCTTGAGATTGCCGAACATGCGCACGTCTTTGGCTCCCAGTTGCCGCAATCGCGCTTCGCTCTCTTCATTTTGCGCCAGGCACATGTCAAAACAGCCCATGATGCCTGCTGCGCTCCGCGGTGCACGCTTCCAGCCAGCATAGGCCCGCGCAGACATGCGTGCATTGATCAGCGCGACGCGCAATCCGCGGCCGCGCGCCGACAAAAGTAGATTGGGCCATAGCTCGGAATCCACGAAGAGCGCCGCATCCGGCCTCCAATGATCGAAGAATCTGGCAACCGGCGAAGGCGCATCGATGGGCGCGTATTGATGAAAGGCCCGTTGCGGCAGGCGCTGCCGCATCAGCGCCGCAGATGTAACCGTGCCACTGGTTACAAGCACGCGGCGATCTGGGTTTTCGAGCAGCTTGTCGATGAGCGGCAGCACCGAGAGACACTCGCCGATACTGGCGCCGTGGATCCAGATCAGCTGTCCCGCGGGCCGCGCGCGACTCGCCCGGCCAAAGCGCTCGGACAATCGTGGAAGTTCCTCTTTTCCACTTCGGGCGCGCGCAAGCAGCGCAAGATGCCCGATCGGAAGGAACAGACTTGTCGCGGCGCGGTAAGCGAGCAGGGCGCCCGTCATGCGTTCGGACTCCGCCGTCATTTTTGCGCGGTCGCGATATGCGACACATCTCCACCCGAGTCGTCGGCAAGATCGTGCCGATAAAGTCGCGCATAGAGTCCCTCGCGCGCCACGAGTTCGTGATGCGTGCCCCATTCCGCCAGTTGCCCCTGCTCGAGAACATAGATGCGGCTGGCGTCGAGGACGGTCGACAGGCGATGGGCGATGACGATGGTGGTCCGACCTTTCGTCAGGCTCGAAACAGCATCACGGACCTGTTTCTCGCTTTCCGCATCCAGCGCTGACGTCGCTTCGTCGAGCAGAAGGATCGGTGCGTTGCGCAGCATCGCGCGGGCGATGGCAATGCGTTGGCGCTGCCCGCCCGAGAGCTTGAGCCCGCCTTCTCCGATCTGCGATTCGTAACCAAGCGGCAGCTCCGCGACGAACGCATCTGCACCGGCCGCGCGCGCGGCAGCGACGATTTCCGCTCGCGAGGCTTCGCGCCTACCCAGAGCGATATTGTCGGCGATAGTTTCGTCGAAGAGGAACGGCTCCTGCGTGACGAGCGCTATGTTCGCGCGCAGGCTTTCGAGAGTTACGCCGCGAACATCCTGATCATCGATGCGGATGGCTCCAGAATTGACGTCATAGAATCTTAGCAGCAGATGGAAAATCGTGCTCTTGCCGGCGCCCGAGGGCCCGACGAGTGCTACTTTCTGGCCGGGGGGGAATTCGAGAGAGATGTCTTTGAGTGCGGCCGCACTGCCTTCGCGATAGGAGAAGGAAACGTTTTCTAGACGGATCGCGCCTCCCTCGGGCGCGGGCCGGACGATCAGCGGTCGGGCACCTGCACGATCCACGACACAAGGCTTCGTGTCGATCAGCGCAAAGATGCGATTTGCTGCCGAAAGTCCTTCGGTCGAAATGGTCCAGAGCTGACTCAAGGTTCGCACGGGTTGCTGGGCAAGCAGCATCGCCCCGGTAAACGCGAAGAACTGATTGATGGCGAGCTGTCCGTGCAGGTGCTGGTAACCGGCGAACGCGACCGTAAGCGAAGCCGCGAGGCCACCAATCAGGTCGGTCGATGGAACGGCCGCTGCGCGAGCCCTGACGGCGCGGAGAATATATTTGAGCCGTTTTGCGATGCGCGTTTCGGCCGCGCGCGTCGCATAACCTTCCAGGGAATAAGCTTTCACGATGCGCCGGCCGGCCAGGGCCTCAGAGAGCGCACGCGAAAGCGTGCCGGTTTCCTCCATGCCCCGGGTAGAGGATTTGCGAAGCGAGCGGCTGAGACGCTGCGTCACCCAGGCGACGAGTGGAAGCAGAACAACGGAGATAAGTGCGAGTTGCCAATCTTCGTAGATCATAACCGCGGCGAGCACGAGGAGCGTGACGAACTCCTTGCCCAGCCCTGCCACGCCGCGAGTGATCGCGCCGCGCAGCAGCGTGGCATCATAGAGAAATTTCGAAACCAGTTCGCCCGAATGGATTTCGTTGAGCGTGGCGATATCGAGCCGGACCTGGCTCGCAAACATGTCCCGTTGCACATCGGACACGACGCGTTCGGCGATATTGTTGAGAATGTATTGCTCGCCGAAAGCCGTTGCCGCGCGCAGCGCAACCACGCCGGCGATCTCGAGCGGTATGATCAGCAGCATCCGTGCGTTGTTTTCCAGAAACAGCTGTCGCGTGGCGGGATCCAAAAGCCAGGCCAGCACGCCGTTCATCACCGCCGTGGTCAGCATGCAGATCGCGGCAAGCGCGAGCCTGTTCCACCGCTTACCCATGTAGTCGCGCAGGAGCCGGCCGATGATGGCCAGATCGCCGGCGTCGTTGCGCGTCGGAGGGACAATGGTGTGAGCGGATGCCGATACTGCGGCAACGCGCTGCGAGGCAGGAGGAACGGTGTTCACGCGTGCTCTGAACTCATTCGAGGATCGATTTGGCCCCCGCTGCCGGAAACTAGCATGTCCGGTCGTGGGAAGGGGAGACGGCGGTCACGGCGGAGCCGCCGTCTCCGGATCGAGCAGGCGATGTATATGGACCACGAAATAGCGCATGCGCGCATTGTCGACGGTGGCTTGCGCGGCTGCGCGCCATGCGGCAAAGGCGTCCTTGTAGCTTGGATAGATGCCTACGACGTGAAGTTTCGAGATGTCCGTGAATTCGGTGCTGTGGGGAGCAAGCACTTCGCCTCCAAACACGAGATGAAGCAGTTGCTTGGCTTTGCGTTCCGCCATTGCTGTACCTCATTGTCCGAACGGCCTCACGCCCGGGTTGTATCGGAGTCCGCGGGGCCAAGCCGCTCCAGAAGCAGGGCATGAAGGAGCGGACCCGCGCAGATCATCGACCGCTGGATTGCCGTCGCGCCATCGAACTCCAAATCGCTCCCGTTTCTCGACGTGCATCGTCCGCCGGCTTCGCGCACGATGATATCGCCTGCCGCCATGTCCCAATCGTGCTTGGGCGAAAGGACGATCGCCGCGTCGAAACGCCCCGACCCGACAAGGGCCATCCGATAGGCGATGGAGCTTCGTGATTCAACCTGCATGGCAGGCCACGCGACTAGAGCACCGTCCTGGTCCGGCGACTGGTCGAACATGGTCTTCGAGCCGAGAACGCGGCAGCCTTCGATCGCCGCGCAGCCGCTGACTCGAATCACGGCACCGTTGAGATGCGCGCCTCCGCCCTCCATTGCCGAAAACAGTTCTTCGAGAATGGGGTTGTAGACGACGCCGACGACGGGACGCCCGCGTTCGGCGACCGCCACCGAAATCGAGAAATGCGGCCGCTCTTTCAGGAAGGCGGTGGTGCCGTCGATCGGGTCGACAATGAAACCACGCGAAGCCTGCGGTTTCGCTTCGCGTCCGGTTTCTTCCGACAGCCAGCCATAATCGGGCCGGTTGCCTTCAAGGGTGTCATGGAGGAAGCGGTCGATCGCCAGATCGGCCTCCGTGACCGGTTCGCCGCGATTCTTGCTCCAGCGCCGGTACGGACGCCCGAAGTAACGCCGCGCAATCTCGCCCGCTTCGCGTACTGCAGACTCGACGAGCTGCAAATCCGCCGCGTTATGCGCCGGCAACCGTCATGCCCTCGATGCGCAGCGTCGGTGCATTCGTGCCATAGCGAAAGACAAGGTCGTTGGCCGGCGTCAGACGGCGAAACATGTCCTTCAGATTGCCCGCGATTGTTACGCCCGCGACCGGATGAGTGATGGCGCCGTTTTCGATCCAGAAGCCCGCAGCGCCGCGGCTGTAGTCCCCTGTAACTTGGTTGACGCCCATCCCCATCAGTTCGGTTACAAAAAACCCCTGCGCGATGTCCGCCATCAGCTCTCCAGGCGAGAGAACGCCCGCCTCCATATAAAGATTTGTCGTCGCAGGTGCGGGCGGCCCGCCTGTGCCGCGCGCCGCATGGCCGGTGGTCGCCAGACCCAGCTGCTTCGCGCTGGCGCAATCAAGAATCCAGGATTTGAGCTTGCCGTCTTCAACCAGCAGCATGCGGGCATTGCGCACGCCCTCGCCATCGAATGGCTTGGAGCGAAGACCGCGCGGGCGGTGCGGGTCGTCGATGATCGCGAAGCCTCGCGCGAACACCTCCTGGTCCATGCTGTCCTTGAGGAAACTTACACCGCGCGCGATCGAAGCGCCCGAAATCGCGCCCGCGAAATGTCCCAGCATACCGGACGAAACTCGCGGATCGAAAACCACGGGCACCGCCCGCGAACCGGGCTTTCTGGGATTGAGGCGTGCGACAGTGCGCTCGCCCGCGCGACGGCCGATGGCGTCCGGCATCTCCAGGTCGGCGGCGTGACGTGCACTCGCGCTCTCGTAATCGCGTTCCATCCCGGTGCCGTTGCCGGCCAGCACGGCAACACCGACGCTGTGCGAGGTTCCGGCATAGCTGCCGAAGAATCCTGCGCTTGTGGCCAGCGCGATTTCCGCGCGCCCAAAGCTCGCGCCTCCACCTTCCGAATTGGTCACGCCTGCGACCTCCATGGCGGCCGCTTCGACCGCTTGCGCGCGTTCGATCAGAAGATCAGCGGATGGTTCGCTCGTATCCTCGAGATCGAGCGAAGGAAACGTCCCCGCTAGGCGGTCGACCGGCGCCAGGGAAGCGTAAGGGTCTTCAGGCGCGAGCCTGGCCATGGCGAGCGCGCGATCCGGCAATTCCTTCAGCGCGTCGCGCGACAGATCGGTCGACGAAACAAAGGCCACTCGTGCTCCCGAAAAGACGCGCAGGCCCAGGTCGCGCGACTCCGCCCGCTCCAGCTCCTCGAGCCGGCCGAGCCGGTAGGACACGCTGGCCGCCACGTTCGACACGAGGATCGCGTCGGCGGCGTCGGCGCCCGCCTTCAGGCTCGCGCCGATAAGGGCTTCGAGTATGGCGACTTGTTGTTCCCTCACGGACTGATGATCGGGCTTTGCTGCGGAAGAAAAACGAACCACAGGACGCCCGCGATCCCGGCGATGTAGGCAATCCAGGTGAGCGCCATGCCGATAATTCGCAAGGTGGATGGCCCGGTGGACCGGCTGAGCGCGATCGCGTGCAATATACGGCCGACAGTGAGCGGAATGCCGATCCCGTGGATAAGCCAGATCGAGCGTCCGAGAGGCGTGGCGAGCGCCCAAAGAAGGATGAGCGCGAGCGGTACATATTCAGCATTGTTGCCGTGCGCCCGAAGCGCGCCGGCCATTGCCGGTATGCCCCCGTCTCCAATCGACGTTTGCGTCTTGACTCGCGCGCGGACCACGCGGATCGAAAGAACGAGCGCAATCAGCGCATTCAATGCGGCATAAAACCCGAAGGCATAGATCGACGATTCAAACAGCAGCATGTTTTTCCCCTGGCAGTCCCCACAGACGCGGCGCAATGTGCAAACGGATTGTGCGCCCGGTCAAGGCGCGGTCGATATTCCCGCGGGTTTCGCCGCGGCGGAATTGGTCAAGCCTTTGTCGGTTGCGGCCGCCGTCGAAGCCGGTGTCAGGTAGAGCTTCTGTTCCCTGTACGCAATGTAGACGTGCAAGTGACGGAGAATGTCCATCCCGATCAGGAGGTCGGGCATTTTCTGCTCGATGCTCCTGTCGGGAATGCGCGTCCCGATAGGCGGCGGTCGTTCCATCTGTGAGCCTTGCAGGTCGGGAACGATGTCCAGGACCGGATTGGCGACCGCGAGCCCTTCGAAGCTCAGCGATGTGAATGTGTGCCGGTAAACCAGGGACCCGGCCCTGTCGCCCATGCGCCCGATGGCAGTCATGCCGGTTTTGTCGTTGAGCTTGAAATCGCCCTCCGCGACGGTCTGGTTAAGCGTGCTCGTCGAGGCGCCCGTGTCGATAATGGCATCGAGAGCATGTCCATCAAGCGTGACCGGGACCACAATGTGTCCATTGACCCTTGTGACCTGCATCGGCACGACGGCCACGGCGTCCGCGCGCCAATAGATGACCTTGCCTTCGCAGTGATCCTGCGACAGAAGCACAAGTTTTTTTCCGGCGAAATCCATGGCGACATCGTAATAGCGAAGAATGCCGGGCCCCAGGATGCCGGCAATCTCGTCGTTTCCCTTGAACAGGTCGTCCGGCCCCACCATGAAGTCGACATTGTGTCCGGTCAGGGTCCCGATCGCGAAATTCGGAACCACCGTTTCGTGGTCGACGAAGTTTCCCTTGACGTCGTAGAGGCGCACGCCCGACGTCTTGTGCGATTCAAGACCGAGCGCCGAGACGGTGGCAGGGGTGAGCTCGCCGATCATGCCACCGGTATCAAGCAACAGGAGCTTCTTCTGATCCTGGAGCATGACCGGCACGAATACGGCGCGTTCGTCGGGCGACGATGCGAGATCGACCGAGGCAACGATCTTCAGCGGTCCGCATTCCTGGGCGAGCGTGGGAACCGCGGGATTCGCCAAGCCGATGACGATGATTGCCGCGAGTAACCAGCCAGCGCGCATATGCATCTCTATTCTCGATTGCGGACCATTATCAATGGACCGCCAGAGGCCCGGGTGAAGCCCTTCGCACGAGCTTCCCGCCCGTCACCGCCAGACCGGCTTGCCGTCGCCGGGAAGGCCGAGCCGCGGCCATTTTTCGGTCACGGCGCGCACGATGTCGTCGTCCATCCGGATGAGGCGGCCCCATTCGCGCCTGGTCTCGGGCGGAAGCTTGTTGGTGGCATCGAGTCCGATTTTCGAGCCCAGCCCGGAATCGGGCGAGGCAAAATCGAGATAATCGATCGGCGTGTTCTCGACGAAGGTGATGTCGCGCGCGGGATCCATACGCGTCGAGACTGCCCACATGACATCCTTCCAGTTGCGCGCGTCGATGTCGTCGTCCACCACGATTACCCATTTCGTGTACATGAATTGCCGGAGCCAGGACCACACCGCCATCATCACGCGCTTGGCGTGACCGGGATAGTTCTTCCGCATACTGACGATCGCGATGCGGTAGGAGCAGCCTTCGGGCGGTAGCCAGAAATCGACGATCTCGGGAAATTGCTGCCTGAAGAGCGGTAGGAAAACCTCGTTGAGCGCCGCTCCGAGCACGGAAGGCTCGTCGGGCGGCCGACCCGTATAGGTCGACAGATAGATCGGATCGCGGCGCATGGTTATCGCCGTCAGCGTGAAGACTGGAAATTGCTCGACAGAGTTGTAGTAACCCGTGTGATCGCCGAACGGGCCTTCGTCGCGATAGTCTGTCAGCGAGACTTCGCCTTCGAGCACGATTTCGGCCTCCGCGGGCACTTTGAGCGGCTGGCTCACGCAATCGGCCAGTTCAACGCGCGTCCCGCGCAGCAATCCCGCGAACTGATATTCGGAAAGCGTATCTGGCACCGGCGTGACCGCGGCGAGAATTGTGCCCGGATCGGCGCCGATGACGGCCGCGGCAGGCAACGGCGCAGAATTTGTCTTCGCCCAGCGCGCGTGATGCTGGGCGCCGCCGCGGTGCTTCAGCCACCGCATCAGCGTCTGGTCCTTCCCGATCACCTGCATGCGGTAGATGCCGAGATTGAAATTGTCTTCGCGCGAATTGGTCGGCCCCTTGGTCACCACCAGGGGCCAGGTAATGAGCGGCGCGGGCTCGCCGGGCCAGCAGGTCTGGACGGGCAGGTGCGAGAGATCGATCTCGGCTCCGCGAAGAACGATCTGCTGGCAAGGCGGGGCGCTTGTGGTTTTCGGCCGCATGGCCATGACGCTTTTCGCGAGCGGCAAGAGTTCAAGCGCCTCGCCCAAACTGCGCGGCGGTTCGGGCTGGCGCAATGTCGCGAGCAGCTCGCCCACTGCGCGTAGTGAGATGGCGTCCCTTCGTTCCACCCCGCCCATTGTCACGCCCATGGCGACGCGCTTCACTGTTCCGAAGAGGTTGATGAGAACAGGGGCCTCGCTACGCACGCCGTCCGCCCGGGTCGCATTCTCGAAGAGAACCGCGGGGCCGCCCTCGGCTATGAGCCTGGTCTGGATTTCTGTCATCTCCAGCACGGTGGAAACCGGCTCGCGCACGCGCACCAGTTCGCGCTCCGCCTCGAGCCTGGCGATGAAGTCTCGCAACGAACGGTAGGTCAGGCTCACTCCTCGTTCGCGACTTTCCACTTCGACGGCGCCGCGTGCCAGATCCCGTAGCTGAAGAAGATCAGCAGACCGATCGCCGTCCAAAGAACGAGGCGTACCCAAGTGGCATCGGACAGGCTGAACATCATCAAACCGCAGGTCGCGACGCCGGCCGGTGCGACGAACCACACGAAAGGCGTGCGGAACGGGCGCTTTGCCTTTGGCGTCGTCCGGCGGAGAATCATGATTCCGGCGCACACCGCGACAAACGCGAGCAACGTGCCGATGGAGACAAGATCGGCGAGGATATCGAGCGGCAGTACGGCCGCGGCGATTCCTGCCGCCACGCCCACGATGATGGTGCCGACATGCGGCGTGTGAAAGCGCGGATGAACCGTGCTGAACACTTTCCCGAGAAAGCCATCGCGTGCCATCGAGTAGAAGACGCGGCTCTGGCCGTAGAGCGAGACAAAAACGACCGAAGCCAGTCCGACCAGGGCGCCCGCGTCAATGCAGGGGACCAGCCAGCCAAGCGAACCGATCTTGCCGACGGCGAACGAGACGGGATTGGGAACGTCAAGCGTGCGCCAGTTCGTTATTCCAGTGAGCACGATCGCCATCCCGACGTAAAGGAGCGTGCAGATGGCGAGCGAGCCGAGAATGCCAATGGGTAGGTCGCGGCGCGGGTTCTTCGCTTCCTGCGCTGCGACGGAAACAGCTTCAAAGCCAATATAGGCGAAGAAGATCATGCCGGAGGCGGCGAGAATTCCGCTGACACCGAACTTGCCGAACGTGCCCTGGTTCGGCGGGATGAACGGCGTGAGATTGCTGAAATGTACGTGTGGCAGCCCGAACAAAATCACCAGGATCACGATGCTGGTCTTGATCAGGACCATGATGCCGTTGAAGTTTGCCGACTCCCGTACGCCCACGACCAAAAAAACAGTCAGTCCGGCAATCAGCGCGACGGCCGGCAGATTGATCAGTGCGCCCGTCCAGTGCATGTCGTGAAAGCCGGTCGCGGCGAGCGGCGCGTTGGCGAACGCCGCAGGAAATGTAATGCCGAAATCGTGAAGGAGACTGACGAAGTACCCCGACCAGCCGGCGGCGACCGTGGATGCGGAGACGCCATATTCGAGCACCATGTTCCAGCCGATGAACCAGGCCATGAAACGGCCCATCGTTGCGTATGCGTAAGTATAGGAGCTGCCCGATTCCGGAATCATCGAGGCGAACTCGGCGTAACAGAGACCGGCAAAGAGGCAGCCAACTCCCGCGATGACGAAGGAGATGAGGACCGCGGGTCCGGCATGTTCGGCAGCTGCGGTGCCGGCGATGACAAAAATGCCCGCTCCGATGATCGAGCCTATGCCGAGCATGATGAGGCTGAACGGCCCGAGCGCGCGTTTCAATGCGTGCGCTTCGGCGATCGCGGCCTCTGGTTGTCTCAACGCGGTAACGTCGCTCGCCATGATTGCCTTTGCCCAATTTAGCCCCGGTCAACATAATGGAAGCCCATTCGCCCGCCAAACGCCCGGGATTGCGGTTGCTTGCCCGATGGATTGGCTGCCTCTAGGCTCGTGCCACCCCAGAATCGGAGCGTCGAAGGGAGCTTCAATATGGCCAGTGGCCAACTTCTCGCGCGCAAGCCTGTCGATCATGTGCGCGCCGAATTTGCGCAGTCCCAACTGAAGCGGACGCTCGGTCCCTTCAATCTGGTGACGCTGGGAATTGGCTGCATCATCGGGGCTGGAATCTTCGTCATCACGGGGTCGGCGGCGGCGAACTTTGCCGGCCCGGCGGTTCTGTTCTCTTTCGTGGTCGCCGGAATTGCCTGCGCATTTGCAGGCCTCTGCTACGCGGAGCTGGCCTCGACCATGCCCGTTCCGGGCTCCGCCTACACCTATGCCTACGTAACTCTCGGCGAAGTGTTCGCCTGGACGATGGGCTGGTTGTTGTTGCTCGAATACGGTGTCGCCGCCTCGACGGTCGCCGCGGGCTGGACCGGATATGTGCTGAGCCTGATCGCGAATTTCGGCATCCATGTTCCCGCGGCGCTCTCGCAATCCGCACTGCAATATCAAGGCGGCGTTCTCAATTTCACTCCGAGTGTCAATCTCGTCGGCGCGATCGGCATCGGCATCGTCACGACCCTGCTGGTGATAGGCGTGCGCGAATCGGCGCAGGTCAACAACGTGATCGTCGTCATCAAGGTTTCCGTTCTCGTGGCCTTTGTGATCGTCGGTGTCGCCTATATCGATCCGGCAAACTGGAAGCCGTTCATCCCGGCCAACGAGGGCGGATTCCATTATGGGTGGCTTGGAATCTTCCGCGCCGCTTCGCTGATCTTTTTCGCCTATATCGGCTTTGAGGCGGTTTCCACCGCGGCGGGCGAGGCGCGCAATCCTCAGAGAGACCTGCCCATCGGCATTCTCGGCTCTCTCGTCGTGTGCACCATCATCTACATGGCGGTGGCTGCGGTGCTGACGGGTGTCGTTCCGTTCCATCGGCTCGGCGTGCCCGATCCGATCGCCATCGCCGTCGACAGGATGAACCCGTCATGGGCGATCGTCCCCTGGCCGTTATCCGGCACGGGAACGCTCAACGTGTTCTCGTTCATCATCAAGATCGGCGCCTTCACTGGACTCACTTCGGTGATGCTGGTGCTTTGCTACGGACAGACGCGCGTGTTCTATCAGATGGCGAGAGATGGCCTGATCCCGGAGATTTTCAGCCGCGTCAATCCGCGATTTCGCACACCCGCAGCGGGCACGATTCTGCTCGGCTCCGTCATCGCACTGGGCGCTGCCACGCTTCCGCTAACCGTGCTGAACGATCTCGTCAGCCTCGGCACCGCGCTTGCCTTTTCCATCGTCTGCATCAGCGTCATCTACCTGCGCCGCAATGAGCCGAATCTTCCGCGGCCGTTCCGCGTGCCCTTCTATCCGCTGACGCCTATTCTCGGCGCGTTCTTCTGTGTCGTCTTCATGGTCGGCCCCATTCTTCTCGATATCGTCAGCAAGGGAATCGGCAAGGATCTTCTCGGCTCGTTGTTCGGCTCACCCGATACGAAATTCCAGCACGATCCCATCGCGCTGGAAATCCTCCTTGCCTACATAGTGGCAGGTGCGCTGATCTATCTTCTGTTCGGCTATCGCAACTCCAGGCTCGGACAGGGACGCCCGGCGATCGGCATCGAACCCGCTCCGATGGAACTGCCTCATTAGAGCGATGCGATCAGAGTGAATTGGTCGCGCGGACTCAATGCTTCGTCCACACCGCGATCTCGTTTCCGTTGGGGTCGCGGAAATGGAAGCGGCGGCCGCCTTCAAATTGCTCGCGGGAGATAATTTCGGCTCCGCCCTCGCGCACCTTCCCCTCCATCGCATCGAGATCGGCCGCGTAGAGCACGATCAACGGTCCGCCCGCCGCGACCACCTTCCGCTCCGCATTGAAACCGCCCTGGCGACCGTTCGACTCGAAGGCAACATAGTCCGGCCCGTAGTCGATGAAGGTCCATCCGAACAACGATCCATAGAACTTCTTCGTGGCCGGAATGTCCGGGCCGGGCAATTCGATGTAGTCGAGGTAACCGTCTGCTGGCATTGTGTTAGTTCCCTATTTGTTCCTATCGAAACAGGTCAATTGCCAACCGTCAAGAGCCTAGCCGATAGACGCTCGTTTCCCGGATCTCGCGGTCTTCGAGTTCGCGCGTCGTCTGGACGCGGTAGGTCGCGAGTCTGACGGTCCCGCTCGCGGGAAAATAGGCGCGGCCGGGGTCGCCGAGGAACACCTCGGCGCGATTGCGCGCACATTGGTCCAACCACTCGAGCAAGCGGCTGGCCAGCGGCCGCTCGTAGCACATGTCACCGACCAGAATGACGTCCCACGTACAGGGCTGACCGATGACATCGTCGGTGGTGATTTCGACCTTCTCTCCCCGCCTGCCTGCGCGTGTACGTTCCCCGCAGGGCCGGCGGGTCGTGCAACTCACGCCATTCGCCCAGCAATTGAGTGCGATCGCCGCGGCGGCAAACTCGTCGACGTCGGCTGCCAGAACGCTGCGCGCTCCCGCCTTTGCGGCTGAAATGGCGACCAGGCCCGAACCCGTCCCAAGATCGAGCACGGCGCGCGTGGCGACGGTCTCGCGGTGATCGAGCACGTAGCGCGCCAGCGCCTGGCCGCCAGCCCAGGCAAACGCCCAATAGGGCGGCGGTACGCCCTCCAATTGCAATTCCTCCTCGGTCTTGCGCCAGAGTGGCACGACCTCCGTCGCCAGATGGAGGTCGATCTCCGGCACGAGCGGAGGCGCGGCAAGCTCGGTGTTCGCCCTGATGAATTGCGCGGGGTGCCCTTCCATCATGTTCCCGCCACTATGCCCATGTGTTTCGACGGTTCGGCGCCGCCCTTTATTCCCGACGCGCTAGGACTCACGCTCTCCAGAGCGGGGCCGCGAAAACCGTGCCGGCGGTGACCGGTCACATCCCCCAGCGCCGTTCGCGCCATATGCGTCAGAAAATTCCGCCGGCCCGCAGCACGAGGATCGCCATCCAGATTTCGCAGACCAGCTGAACGGCCAGCGCCGAGAAGCGAAGCGCGATGGCAGCGGCAGTGCCCGACGCGATGTGAATCGCCGATTGAATGACCCGCGCCACGACCACGACAATCGCGAGCCGGTTGAAGGTTGCACTTTCCATGCCGACGACCCAGCCGGAAAGGACGATCGCGGCGAAAATCGGCAGGTTCTCGACCGTGTTCAGATGCGCGCGGTTGATGCGCCAATAGGAGTCGCTGCCGTGCGGAACGCCGGGCGTGAAACTGGTCGCCCTGGCTTCGCCGCTGATCACCATGCGAACCCGGTCGGCGCCAACCATAAGCACGAGCGCAATTGCCCAAAGCGCATAGAGCACGAGCGCGACGATGGAATGCGGCGCAGTGAATGGCGACATGAGAAGCACCCTTTCCTATCATTGGGCCGAGAAGGTTTCACAGTGAGACAGTGAGAATTTCTTTGCACCTGCGCGATTGTTTTTCCTCACCGTCTCACTGCCTCATTGTGAATCTTCATTGCAGGTAACTGAGGAGAATGAAAGCGGCGGCGATAAGGAGCCCTGCTTCGCGGTTGGCTCGGAAGACCCTGAGGCAATTTGCGCTGTCGGCCTGCTCGAGCGTGACGGTTTGCCAGAGGAAATGTAAGGCGACCGGAACGAGAAACAGAAGGTCCCAGCGCGAGCCGGGAGTTTCAAAGATCGCGGCGGCAAGACAGAGGAGCGTGAGCATGTAGAACGCCGAGATCCATGGGCGCGAACGATCGCCGAAAAGGCGCGCGGTCGATCTGACGCCGACGAGCGCGTCGTCCTCCACGTCCTGGTGCGCATAGATCGTGTCGTAGCCCATGGTCCAGAAGAAGCAGCCCGCGAAGAGAAGCCACGCGGGCAGGGAGAGGTGCGCCGTCACAGCGGAGAAGCCAAGCAGTGCTCCCCAGTTGAATGTCAGTCCGAGCCAGGCCTGCGGCCACCAGGTGATCCTCTTCATGTAAGGATAGACGGCAACAAGAATGAGCGAACCTGCGCCGAGCACAATCGAAAAAGCGTTGAGCTGCAGAAGGATGAGAAGTCCGATTGCGCATTGAACTGCCAGAAAAATCCAGGCCGCACGGACGGATATTGCGCCCGACGGAATTGGACGGCCGCGCGTGCGCGCGACCCTGGCGTCGAACTCGCGGTCGACAATGTCATTGTAGGTGCAGCCGGCACCGCGCATGACGATAGCGCCAATCCCGAACAGTGCGAGCAACGTCCAATCATTTGCAGCGCCGAAGCCGCGATGTTGCGACGTCGCACCGACGGCAAGGCCGAAGATGCAGGGCAGGAACAGGAGAGTCGCGCCGATGGGCCGGTCGAGCCGCATCAGGCGCAGATAGGGCTGTGTCGCCGCCGGTGCGAAATCGACCCAGCTGTGGGGCAAGGCATCGGCGGGGACGGGTTGCGAAGCTGCGCTCATGCGGGTCGAATGTCTCATGGGACGAAAACTATGACACGAAGGAAACGTCATTCCTCCCCCGGTTGTGGGGAAGGTGCCGACCCCGGCTCAAAACCGGAAGAGGCGGAGGGGGAAGCGCCGGTCTGGGGCTCCCCCCTCCGGCACGTCGCGCCACTTCCCCCGCAAACGGGGGAGGAAACTGTTTCGCGAACGCACCATCTCGCATCGCCGGGCGGCAAGGTGCGGTTGTTCGTAGAAACAGCGCTGCACAACGGCGCGCGGGTGGCGCCGACCGCACCTCAGTCGCACTATTTGCTGCATGTCATGCGCGCGCGAACCGGAGATCGCGTCAGCCTGTTCAATGGGCGGGACGGCGAATGGCTGGCGCAGATCGACGAGGCCGGCCGGCGCGATCGCGTTCTCGCCTGCGAGCGCCGCACCGCAGAACAGAAGTCCGAAACCGATCTCTGGCTCCTCTTCGCGCCGATCAAGAAGACACCCGCCGACTACCTGGCGCAGAAGTCGACCGAATTGGGCGTCTCCGTACTGCTGCCTGTCTTCACGCGCCGCACGATCGTTCAGCGAGTCAATCTCGAGCGCATGAAGGCCAACGCCATCGAGGCCGCCGAACAATCCGGGCGGCTGACCGTGCCCGCGATTCGCGAACCAATGGAGCTTGCTCGTCTGATAGCCGAATGGCCGGCGGAGCGGCGTCTGCTTTTCTGCGACGAGGCGGGCGCGCCTCCGATCCTGGAAGCGCTCTCTGGCGCACCGAAGGGACCGTGGGCCGTATTGACGGGTCCTGAGGGTGGCTTTGACGAGGAAGAGCGCGCGATGATCCGCGCGCTTCCTGCCGCCGTGCCCGCTTCTCTGGGCACGCGCATTCTTCGCGCGGATACGGCGGCGCTTGCGGCGCTCGCGATTTGGCAGGCGCTGCATGGGCAGCAGAAGGGTTCCCGCTGAAGATTGCGCTCCGGCCGCGCTTTCGCCGCGCGCGTGGGAAGGCTCAGTGCGGGAAGGGGTAACCCGAATTGAAGAATTCGGAGCCCGGTTGATTGGATGTGCCGTATCCCGCGGACGACGAGCCGTCCGGCCGATAATAGTAGCCGGGATTGTTTGCAAAACCCTGGTCGCCGGCAAAGCCCGAGCCCGACGACATGTTGAAATGGAAGTGTCCAAGGCTGCTGTCCGTGGTGCCGCTTTGATCGTTGGAGAACGTGCTTTGCGCAGGACTGCTGGAACTCTGGTACGGCGAACTGCCGTCGTCAGCAGGCTGCGGCAGCGTCACGGTCTGCAGAGCCCACGCCGGGGCACCCGACAGCGTAAGAACTGCGCATAGAGCGGGCAAAAGCCTCGATGTCATGACGCATCTCCTCGAAGCGGACCCCATATGAAACCACGTCCCCCACCGCGGAAGCAATGGGCGCGTGCCGGCTTGCCGGAGCGCACGTCCGCCCCTACATACGCGTGAGGGCCCACTTATCAATCCGCAACACGGGACGAATCCCCTCGAGGGGAAGCCAGGAGGACCGCCATGTCGATCCCCCAATCCGCGGGCGGACCGATCGGATCGCGCGACGATCTCGTGCGCTACCTCGAAGAGGGTGGAAAGCCGCGCGCGCAATGGCGCATCGGCACCGAACACGAAAAATTCGTCTACGACCTGTCGACGCACAAGCCTCTCACCTATGCCGGCCGTCCCGGGATACGGGCAATGCTCGAAGAGATGCGGCGCTTTGGCTGGGAACCCGTGATGGAGGGCGATCACATCATCGGGCTGGCGCAAGGGTCGGCGTCGATCAGCCTCGAGCCCGGCGGACAATTCGAGCTTTCCGGCGCCCCCCTAAAATCGCTGCACCAGACCTGCGCGGAGGTGAATACCCACCAGGCGCAGGTGCGCGAAGTTGCGGGCGAGATCGGCGCGGGAGTCCTGGGATTGGGGTTTGCGCCGACATGGCGAATCGACGAAGTCGACCAGATGCCCAAGGGCCACTACGCGATCATGCGGCGCTACATGTCCAAAGTCGGCGGTTACGGACTCGAAATGATGTTTCGCACCTGTACGGTGCAGGTCAATCTGGATTTCGCCGACGAAGCGGACATGGTCAAGAAATTCCGCGTGGCGTTGGCGCTGCAGCCCGTCGCCACGGCATTATTCGCGAATTCGCCCTTCCGTGAAGGAAAGCCGAACGGCTTTCTCTCCTACCGCAGCCAGATCTGGACCGATGTCGACAACGACCGCGCCGGCATGCTGCCCTTTGTATTCGAGGACGGGTTCGGTTTCGAGCGCTACGTCGATTACGCGCTCGATGTGCCCATGTATTTCGTCTATCGCGACGGCCGCTACATCGACGTGGCGGGAAAAAGCTTTCGCGATTTCCTGGCGCGGCGCATCCCCGAATTGAAGGACATGGAGCCCTCGCTTTCCGACTGGGCCGACCATCTGACAACGATATTTCCAGAGACGCGACTCAAGCGCTTTCTGGAAATGCGCGGCGCCGATGGCGGCACCTGGCGGCGCATCTGCGGCCTGCCTGCGCTATGGGTCGGCATCCTCTACGATCCGGCCTCGCTCGATGCCGCGTGGAATCTGGTGAAGGATTGGACGCGCGAGGAACGCGAGGCGATGCGCGCCTCGGTTCCGGTGCTCGCCTTCCGCACGCCGTTTCGCGGGCGCACCGTTTGCGATCTCGCCCGCGAGATGCTCGCGATTTCGAACAGCGGCCTGCGAAACCGTGCGCGCGAAGACGCCGTTGGCACGACGGAGGAAGGCTTCCTTCAGCCGCTTAACGATCTCGTCGAGCGCGGCTACACGCGCGCGGAAGAACTGCTTCGCAAATGGCGCACGGAATGGAACGGCGATCTTGCGAGACTGTTCACGGAATATAATTTTCTGTGAGACTGATTCACGTGCGGCTTCACGTGCGGCGGCGGGAATAGACAACCAGAACCGCGCCGATCAGGCCGGTTCCCAACCCGATCCAGGCCCATTTCGTTTCATTAATCATGAAGCTCGAGGCGGGCCAGTGGATGTAACCTGTCCCCTGTCCAAACCACAGCAGTCCAATGAGCAGAATAACGATGCCTGCGACAAGCCAAGCGGTCTTCATATTGGGGATCCCCTTTTCGACGCGGAGGCGTTCATAGCACACGGAACAGCGGCTGTGCGGCATTGATGCGCGATGTGATGGAAAAGACGCGACCGGCCCCCTCCGCCCCCCTCGCCGCGCTGCGTGGGCAGCATAGCGGGTCGGGGCATCTCCCCCACGCGGGCGCGGGGGAGGAAAAACTTAAGCGGTGTTCGGCGAGTGCTTTCCTCCCCCAGGTTCTTGGGGGACGTGTCGAGCGTCCCCGCGGGACGCGAGACGGAGGGGGCATTTCGCACCGATTCGACCGTAGCGATTCATAGGAGGCGGAACGGAGAAAATGACCATGGATCGGCGTTCGTTCATCGGCTCGCTCGCGCTCGCAGCCTTGTCGGGGAGTGCCGGCGCAAGCGATACCGACCGTCTCATGCCCATGCTTGATTCCGTCGAGACGATCGCGCTGTGGCCGGGAACGCCGCCAGGCGGGAAGGCCGCCGGGCCTTCATGGGATGTGCAAGAGCAGAGTTCCGATCCGAATGCGTTCCATGATCGCCTCCTGACGAAGATTTCACGCCCGGCGCTCTGCAGATTTCCCGCTGCCTCTCCCGACGGTTCGGCGCTTCTGATCGTGCCGGGCGGCGGTTATCGCGAATTGTGGGTGGACAAGGAGGGTTTCGAGCCGGCGCGACGCTTCAATCAGGCTGGTGTCACATGTTTTGTCCTGATCCATCGTCTGCCGCGCGAAGGTTGGGATAATCCGACCGAGGCGCCGATCGAAGATGCGCAAAGGGCGATGCGTCTCATCCGCGCCAATAGTGGACGCTACGGCCTCGATCCTGCACGCGTCGGGGTGCTGGGATTTTCGGCGGGCGGGCACCTTGCGGCATCGTTGTGCGCGCGGGCGGGTGCGTCCTTCTACAAGACTGTCGATTCGAGCGACACGCTGAGTGCGAAACCGTCTTTCGCTGCTTTGCTCTATCCCGTTATCACGATGCTGGCGCCCTACGCGCACGAAGCGTCGCGCGAGACGTTGCTGGGCGAGCGCGCGTCGCGTCAACTGCGCGAGTCGTGGTCCTGCGAGCGGCTGGTGACGCGCAACGCGCCACCCATGTTTCTCGCCTCCGCGGCCGACGATCCCGATGTCGCGCCAGAGAACACTCTGGAAATGCTTGCGGCGCTCCACCGCGCGGAAGTGCCCGCAGAAATGCATCTTTTCGAGCGGGGAAGCCACGGCTTCGGAATCCGCACCGGCGCGAACGAGCCGGTCGCAGTTTGGCCGGATCTCCTGCTTCGTTGGGGCGTGTCACACGGCATTTTCAGGTCGTGATCGGGCAAGCCCTGCCGCTTGAGGTTCAATGTCCCACTGCCATCGAGACCGGACCCGTGGGTTTGGGCATCAGCCAGACGGCGAGCGCGGTAAACAGAACGATGGCGCCGACCGCGAAGAAAACGTGGTTGGTGGCGAGCATCACACTCTGGCTGTCCACCATGGCATCAAGACGGTTCAGCGCCTGCTGGCCGGAGAGGCCGATGTCGTGAAGCTTCTCGAGCACGGCGCCGGTGCCGTTCAGCCGGCCCGCGAGGGTGGAACGGGTCGAGCGCGCGGCATCCTGCCAGGTGCTGGTGACGATCGCGGTGGCAAAGGCGCCCGACAGCGTGCGCAGGAAGTTGATGAGACCCGCCGCCGAAGCAGTTTCCTCAGGCTTCACCGAGGCCATGGACATGCTCATCATCGGAACGAAGAAGAAGGGCATGCCGATGCCGAGCGCGAGCTGCGCCGGAATGAGATCGCTGAAGCCCATGTCCTGGTTGAAGGTCGTGCGGTAGAGCGTATCGGCGGCGACGACGACCAGTCCGCCCGAGAGAAGAATGCGCGGATCGACGCGGCTGATCAGCAACGCCGCTACCGGCGCCATGACGACGCCGAGCACGCCATTGAAGGCCATCGCGTTGCCCGCCCAGGTGGCGGTATAGCCCATGTTCGATTGAAGCCATAAGGGAACGAGAACGATCGAACTCATGAAGGAACCGAACACCAGGAGCATCGCTCCCGCCGACACGGCGAAGCCACGGTGGCGGAAGACGCGCAAATCGACGATCGGATTGGCTTCCGTCAGTTCCCAGATCAGAAAGGCGACAAAGCCGATCAGCGCAGTCACCGCCAATGAGACGATGAAAGGCGACGCGAACCAGTCGTCGTCCTGTCCGTTGTCGAGCATGATCTGGAGCGCGCCGACCCACGTGATCAGAAGCGCGAGGCCAATATAGTCGACCGCGCTCTTCACCGGCGCCGTGTCGTGCCGGCTTAACATCCGCCAAGCCAGCGTCGCGCAGAGGAGCGAGATCGGCACATTGATGTAGAACGCCCATGGCCAGCCCACGCTGTCGCAAAGGACACCGCCGACAAGCGGCCCGGCGATCGGCGCTAGGATGGTCGTCATCGTCCACAATCCGAGCGCGATGTTGCGGCGCTCCGGCGGCGCGACGCGCAGCAACAGAGTTTGGGACATGGGCATGAGAGGTCCGCCCATCACGCCCTGAAAAATGCGGAAGACCACGAGCATCGGCAGCGAAACGGCGAGACCGCAGAGCGCGGAAGCCACACCGAAGCCCAAAGCCGCGGTGACGAATACGCGCACCGGGCCGAACCGTTGGGCGAGCCAGCCGGTGAGAGGCACCATCACCGCTTCCGCGATTCCGTAGGAGGTGATCGCCCAGGTGCCTTCATTGTTGGAGACGGCGAGACTGCCCGCGATATGCGGCACGGCGACGTTGACGATCGTCAGATCGAGCACTGCCATGAAATTCGCCATTGCCAGAACGACGATGGCCATGACGAGCGCGCTGCCCGTCAGCGGCAGCGAAATGCCTTGCGGTGGCGGCGAATTCGCCATCACTCGCTCGCGTCTATAGCGGCGTCCATCGAAAGCCCGACCCGGAGCGGGTGGACTGCGAGTTCCTGCGGATCGAGGGCGATGCGCACCGGCAGGCGCTGCACGACTTTGATCCAGTTGCCCGTGGCGTTCTGCGCCGGGATCACCGCCATGGACGAGCCCGTGCCGCCGCCCAGTCCGACGACGTGTCCGTGGAAGACCACGTGGGAGCCGTAGAGATCCGACGTCAGTGTCGCGGGCTGACCCGCATGGATGTGTGCGAGCTGGCTCTCCTTGAAATTGGCGTCGACATATGCCTGTGCCACCGGCACGACGCTCATCAGCACGTTGCCGGGATCGATGTGCTGCCCGATGCGGGCACCATTCTGCGCCACCACGCCGTCGATCGGCGCGCGGATGACCGTGCGCTCGAGATCGAGGCCTGCCTTGTCGCGCGCCGCTTTCGCCGCCAGCACTTCGGGATTGTGCGCGACGTCGGTTCCGTCGATCAGCGCGTGCTGCGATTGCAGATCGTGCTGCGCCTGCTCGAGCGCCGCCTGGGCGGTATCGACCGCGTTTCGCGCCGTCGTCAACTCGTCGGCGGAGACGGCCCCAGCCGAGAGGAGTCCCACGCGCCGTCGGTAAGCGTCCTCCGCGCGAACCACATCCGCGCGCTTGGACACGACCTGCGCGGCGGCGCTTTGCGTATTCGCGAAATATTGCTCGACGCGGCGGACCGCCTCACCGTAGTTCGCCTCCGACTGCGCCAGCGCAAGACGGGCGTCGGACGGATCGATCGTGGCAAGCACGTCGCCTCTGCGCACGTGCAAGGTGTCGTGAACCGGGACAGTCGCCAGCGTGCCCGAGATGCGCGAGGTGATCTGCGCAGCTTCCGCGTCGACATAGGCGTCGTCCGTCGAGACGGTATGGGAGCCGGCGATGTACCACCAGCCGCCATAAGCCGCTCCTGCCGCAATGACCAGCCCTCCGAGCGCTGCGAACAGGCGCTTGCGCAGCAATTTGCGCCGCGCGCCCGAGTCCACTGCCGCATCGCGTGTTTTGGACGGCTTCTGCCCGAGGAATGCGGAGACGCGGGGAGCCGCGATTGCAACGTCGCTCATCGGTTGCTCCTTAAACGAGATGCCAAATGAGGAATGCCATGACGATTCCGGTTGCGAGCCCGCCGACGAGCGGGAACGCGTAATTCAGGTGCATGATGGTTGGCTGTCTGCTCATGACCGTGTCCCTGACGAAAGAGTGGGGACGGGGGTGACGGGGCCGTCGCCGACGAGAGCGAAGAGAACCAGAGCAGCAATCCAGAACGCCGGATGCTGCCAGGCGAACGCAGCATTCGCGGCGGTGGCGTGAGCGCCAAACATCGCGATGAACAGCGTAACCGTGCCGGCGAGTGCCGCCGCACGAGGCATGAGACCAAGGACAAGCGCGACGGCGACGAGCGTCTCCCACGTGATGGCAAAGGCAGAGACGCCCGGAGGCAGGCCGAACAGTTGCGAGATGTCCGGCGGCGTGTATTCGAAAAGGTTGAGCCTCACATGCTGGAGGAAGGCCACGCCGAGCGCGAGGCGCAGAAAAAGGATTGCGTAGGGTGCGGCGCGGCCGCCGATGGCGCTTTCGTTCCGCAAAGGACCGGGAGCGCGCATGGCCGGGAGCACGTGCCGGTTCGGGCCCTCGATGCTGTCGATGTGGGCCATGGCATTCTCCGGTCCTGGTCGGGCAGGGCGGGCGGCCTCGCGAGAGGGGAGCCGGAATACCCGCGCGCCGCCGCCCATGCCCACGACCGGCCGGCCAATTCGTACAGAATGGAGAGGGAGGGCTGTCATCTGTACTGTACCGTACGGTCGCTGTTGCGTGGAGGGAAGTAAGGAGCTATATGGACATCGTCAAGTTAAAACTGTACGGTACGGTCATGCAGGAAACGCGGGACGGATATGCAGGCAGATATTGATCTTCAGCCTCCACGGGCGGGGCGCGACGAAAAGCGGGACGCCATCCTCAGGATTGCCCAGGCGGCCTTCCTGGCTGACGGCTTCTCCGGCAC